>NZ_WIVR01000042.1:0-45832 GCF_009600525.1 Pseudomonas sp. FSL R10-1350 | reverse complement strand
CTCCACAACAGGCCCATGGCCGAAACGCCGGCGTAATCGCCTGCCACCGGCGCGTCCTGCGTCAGGTCAACCCGGCCCTGGGCGTTGGCGATAAACGTCGCCGAACTGCGCCAGAGCAGCCCGTTGCCGCGCACGGTCTGGCTGGTCAAGGTTACCCGTGCGCCCGCTGCCAAGCCTTCCAGGACAATCTGCCGGAGCTCATCGAGCAAGCCATCGGCCGGGGTGATATGCAGGTGCGCCATTACTTTTTTTCCTCGGTGACCATCATCGCCGTGGTCCGGTCACTGAGCCATGGCTCGACCCGCAGCCCTTTACGCGCCGCCCAGATGTTCTGGTAATGAAACAGCGGCAACACGCCCACGTCGTCGGTCACAAGCTTGACTGACTCGCGCAAAACGGCCTCGCGCTTGCTGTCGTCAAACTCGGCCGAGGCCTGTTGCAAGGCTTGGTCCACCAGCGGGTTGCTGTAGCGCCCCCAGTTCGATGAGCCCAGGCCTTTGTTGGCGTCGGCCGTGGCCAGCACGTTCGCCAGCCCGTAGCTGGCCTCGCCAGTGCCGTTGCCCCAGGCGATCACCGTGACGGCGTATTCGTTTTTGTTGGCGCGGCTGGCGTAGACCGACCACGGCACCACTTGCAGATCAACCTTGACCCCGATGCGCGCCCAGAACTGCGCCACGGCTTGCAGGGTTTCCGGGGCCAGCGGGTAGCGATCACCCGGCACGTGCACGGTCAGTTGGAAGCCGTCGGGGTAGCCCGCCTCGGCCAGCAGTTTTTTTGCCTGCGCCGGGTCATTGGCGATGTCTGTGACCGCCGGGTTGTAGCCGAAGGTGTTGGCCGGCATCCACTGGTTGGCCGGGGTCACGGTGTTTTGCAAGATGCGCTCAGCGATTGCCTTGCGGTTGATGGCCAGCGACAGCGCCTGGCGGACCCGCACATCACGCAGCGGATTTTGCGCCAGCGGCTGGCCCGCATTGTCGCGAATAAACTCGTTGGGCCCCGCACGGAAGCTCGGCTGAATCAGCAACGCACGCAAGCCGGGGTAGGCAAAGACGCTGACACTCGGCGTGGCGCTGAGCTTTTTCACGTCCGAGGGCGACACCTTGTCGATCACGTCCACGTCCCCGGCCAGCAAGGCGGCCGTGCGGCTGGCCGGGTTGGCGATGTAACGGTAATCAACCGTGTCCCACGTTGCAGGCTTGCCCCAGTAGCCGGTGTTGCGTTCAAACAGGGTACGGTCGCCCTGGGCATTGGAGACCAGCCGATACGGCCCGGTGCCGACCATCGCCTTGCCGCTGTTGTAGTCGGCTGTACTGGACTGTTCACCGACATGCCGGCTGACGATGTAAATCGAGTCGATATTTTGCAACAGCAATGGATTGGGTTCAGACGTCTTGACCCGCAAGGTGTAAGGGCCAGGGGCGCTCACCGACTCGACGGTGCGCAGCGAACTGGAATACGGCGCCACGCTGCCGGGAACGTTACGCGCCCGCTGCAATGAATACACCAGGTCATCGGCGGTCAGCGGCTGGCCATCCTGCCATTTGACGTCCTTGCGCAGGTAGAACTCCCACGTGGTGGCATCCACGGTTTTCCAGCTTTCAGCCAGCCCCGGCAGGGTCTTGTCGTCGCGACGTTCCAGCAGCGACTCAAACACATGCAGCGCCAGCGAACGGTCACCGGCGTGGTTGTTCAGTTGCGGATCCAGCGACGACACCGGGTCGGCGTAGGCGATGCGCAGGGATTGGGCATTGGCCCCCGCCGCGCCGGTCAACAGTGCAGCGGTCAGTAACGTAAGCAGCAGCGGTTTCATGGCAGTTATCCGAAGGTTCAAGAAACAAGGTTGAGATGGCAGGCGCTGAGGTGCCCCGGCGACACTTCACGCAGCGTCGGCGCCTGTTCGCGGCAACGTTGGCTGGCGTGCGGGCAGCGCGGGTGAAAGTGGCAACCGGACGGCGGATTCAGCGGGCTGGGCATTTCGCCGCGAATGGCCTGGTACTGGCTGCGGCGCAGCTCGAAACGCGGGATCTGCGCCAGCAATGCCTGGGTGTACGGGTGGTTGGCGCGGCTGAACAGTTCATCCACCGTGGCCGACTCCACCACCCGCCCCAGGTACATCACCACCACCCGGTCACACAGGTGCTCGACCACGCCCAAGTCATGGCTGATAAACAGGTAAGTCAGGCCCAGTTGCTCGCGCAGGTCCATAAACAGGTTGAGGATCTGCGCCTGAATCGACACGTCCAGCGCCGCCACCGACTCATCGCACACCAGCAACTCAGGCTGCACCGCCAGGGCCCGGGCAATGCCGATGCGCTGGCGCTGGCCGCCACTGAACTGATGCGGGTAGCGTTGACGCAGATCCGGGCTTAACCCGGCACGACGCAGTTGCGCACTGACGTAGTCGTCAAAATCGCTGCGACTGGTCAGGCCCTGGCGCAAGGCGCCCTCACCGACAATGCGGTCAACCCGCAGGCGTGGATTGAGGCTGGCGTAAGGGTCCTGAAAGATCATTTGCACCTTGAGCCGCGCACCTGCGCTCAAGGACTCATAGGGTTGCCCCTCGACATTGACGCTGCCGCTGGACGCTGGCAGCAGGCCCGCGACCATGCGCCCCAAGGTCGACTTGCCGCAACCGGACTCACCCACCAGCCCCACCACTTCGCCACGGGCGATGCGCAGGTCGACGTTGTCCACAGCGCGGGTCAAGGGCCGTGGCTGGCTCAAGCCCAAGCGTTGCAGCAGGCCACCAGGTGCCTGACCAAATTGCTTGCTGACCTGGCGAAGTTCGATCAAAGGCACGGATTCATTGGCCATGGGCAGCTCCAGCTTCATAGACGGCGGGATGAAAGCAGCGCAAGCTGCGCCCCGGTTCAATTTCAACGGCGGGTGGCAATTCGCTGCATGCGCTGCTGGCCCGGCTGCAACGCTGGGCAAAGGCGCAACCGTCGGGCATCGACAGCAGGTTGGGGGCCATGCCGGGGATCTGCCGCAGGCGTTGCCCGCGCTGATTACGGCTTGGCAGGCTGTCGATCAGGCCTTGGGTGTACGGGTGCAGCGGGCGGTCGAGCACCGCATCGACACTGCCCTGCTCGACAATGCGCCCGGCGTACATCACCGCCACTTGATCGGCCAGCCCGGCCACCACCGACAGGTCATGGGTGATCCAGATCAGCGACGTGCCCTGCTCACGTACCAGCTTCTGCACCTCGCCCAAAATCTGCGCCTGAATCGTCACATCCAGCGCCGTGGTCGGCTCGTCAGCGATGATCAGGTCCGGGCGGTGCAGCAAGGCAATCGCAATAGCGACCCGCTGGCGCATGCCGCCAGACAACTGATGCGGGTAGGCGCGCAGGCGCTCTTCCGGGCTGGCGATGCCCATCGACGCCAACGTGTCACAGGCGTGCTGGCGCGCCTCGCGACGGCTCATCGGGCTGTGCGCGCGCACCGCCTCGATCATTTGTGCATCGATGCGCAGCACCGGGTTGAGGGTCATCATCGGGTCTTGAAAAATCATGGCGATCCGATTGCCCTGCAAATGGCGCAGCTCTTTGGCCGACAACCGGGTCAGGTCGCGGCCCTGAAAGATGATCTCTCCGCCGCTGATTCGCCCCGGAGCATCCACCAGCCCGAGGATCGAAAAACCGGTCACCGACTTGCCCGAGCCCGACTCGCCCACCAGGCCCAGAATCTGCCCCGGCTGCAAGCGCAAGGACACCTCGCGCACGGCAGGCAGCACGCCGTCACGGGTATGGAATGAGGTCGACAGGTTGCGCACTTCAAGGGTCGCAGGCCGCACGTCTTGCTGGAATGCATTCATCGTTGCAGCCTCGGGTTGAGTACATCACGCAGACGGTCACCCACCAGATTGATCGCGACGATGGTTAACAGCAGCGCCAGACCGGGGAACACGCTGATCCAGTATTCGTCGCCGAGCATGAATTGAAAGCCGTTGGCAATCAGCAGGCCCAACGACGGCTCGGTAATCGGCACACCGAGGCCGAGAAACGACAGGGTCGCTTCCAAGGTGATGGCGCGGGCGATCTGCAAGGCGCCGATCACAATCAGCGGCGGCAGGCAGTTGGGCAGAATGTGCCCCACCAGAATCCGCCAGCGGCTGATGCCCTGCCCGCGTGCGGCCTCGACGTATTCGCGACGGCTTTCGACCAGCGCCTGGCCCCGCGCGGTGCGGGCGTAATAGGCCCACTCCAGCAGCACCAGGGTCAGCATCACGTTGCCCACGCCCTTGCCCAGCCAGGCGAGGATCATCAGCGCCATGAGAATCCCCGGAAACGACAGCAGCAGGTCCACCAGACGCATAACTAACGCGTCGACCCAACCCCCTGCATACGCCGAAATCAGCCCCAGCAACGTCCCGATCACGGCCGCGATCAAGGCCGAGCCCACGCCCACCAGCAAGCTGATGCGCAAGCCATAGACAATCGCCGAATACAGATCACGGCCCTGCCCGTCTGTGCCCAGCCAATAGGTGTAAGCCCCTTCGGCGCTGTGCGCTCCGGGCGCCAAGCGCGCATCGAGAACGTCCAGTTGCATCAGGTCATAAGGGTTTTGCGGGGTGATCCAGGGCGCAAACAGTGCGGCCAGGGTGATCGACAGCAAAATCAGCAGGCCGACCATCGCCAAAGGCGAGCGGATAAAATCCAGCGCACCGCGTTGCCACAACGATTCGACGCGCAACACGCGCGGCGGGTTTTGCAGGGCGGTCATTGCGCACCTTCCAGACGGACACGCGGGTCCAACAAGCGATACAACACATCCACCAGCAGATTGAGGCTCACAAAAATCACCACCACGACCAGCAGGTACGCCACCACCACCGGCCGGTCGAGGTTGTTGATGCTGTCCAGAATCAGCTTGCCGGCACCGGGCCAGGCAAAGATGGTTTCGGTGACCACCGCATAGGCGATGGTCGAGCCCAACTCCAGCCCCAACACGGTGACCAGCGGGATCAAGGTATTGCGCAGCACGTGCATCACAATCACCCGCCTGGGCGACAAGCCTTTGGCCCGGGCGAATTTAACGAAGTCCTGGGGGAGGATTTCACGCACCCCGGCGCGAGTCAGGCGCAGCACCAGCGAGACTTTGAACAGCGCCAGGTTCAACGCGGGCAGCAACAAATGCTGCCAGCCATTGAGGGTCAGCCATGACCACTGAATGCCAAACAATTCCCGCGTCTCGCCACGGCCACTGGCGGGCAACCAGCCCAGGTGCACCGAGAACAGCAGAATCAGCATCAAGGCGACCCAGAAAGCCGGCAGCGAAAACCCGACAATGCTGCCCGCCATCATCAGCCGCGCCGCCTTACTGTCCGGGTACAACCCGGCAAACAGCCCCAGCGGCACGCCGATGACGATGGCCATCAACAAGGCACTGAACGCCAGTTCGAAGGTCGCGGGCAGGCGCTGCAGAATCAGTTGCAGGGCGTCTTCGTGATAGACATAACTCTTGCCCAGATGCCCGTGCACAATCCCGCTGAGAAAATTCAGGTATTGCTGCCACAGCGGCTGGTCCAGGCCCAGCCGGGCAATCGCTTGCAAGCGCTCGGCCTGATTGAGGTCTTCACCGATCAGAATGTCCACCGGGTTGCCGATGGCATTGAGCCCGACGAACACAATCAGGGTCATCAGCAGCATCACCAGCAAGGCTTGCCCCAGCCGCCGCAACAACCATCCGGTCATGTGCGCAACTCCTGAGCGCGCAGGATGCCCGGCTGCCATTCATCGCCCTTCAATTCCGGCTCGGCATAGGCTTGCATCGCCTCGAAATGCAGCTCGATATCGTCGTTGAACAATTGCCCGGCCAGCCCTTGGGCCATGCGTTTGGCGCCTTCGCTGATGGCCGGAATATCGCCAGACACACCGCCGTAAGTCAGCGCTGCCGGGTAACTGAAGCAATGCACGCGGTCCAGCCCCGGGCAGGTGCCAGGCACACGTTCGAGAAATTCGAATAATGGCCCCAGGTCGGGCAACTGCGACAGCTCAAGATCTTCTTGCCCGGCCGGGGCACTGTAACGGTCGCTCCACAGTTTGATGTGCGGGGCAAACGGCGAGAACTCCGGGCGCAACGCCCAGTTGCTGCGAAAGCCGGTGGCAAACACCAGAAAGTCGTAGTGCAAACGGGCGGTTGGCGTCTGCAGCAACAGGCTGCCATCGGCTTGCACCGCCACCGATTCAACCGGGCTGCCCAGCAAGAACCGCGCGTTGGCGTGCCGCGACACGCGCAACGTACTGCCCTGCGGCGGCGGCACTTGTTGCAGGTTGAGGTAGTGGCGAATGCTCCATTTCCAGTCATCCGGCAGGCGCCAGTAACCGTGGGTCATGCCCGGGCTGCCGGCACCTTTGCCCTTGTTGATACGGGGTAAATCCTTGCGCCGGACCAGCACGTCCACCGACCGGGCGCCCGCCTCCAGCGCAGTACCGGCAGCGTCCATGGCCGAGGCGCCGCCGCCGATCACCGCCACGCGCTTGCCGACAAACCAGTGGTCCTGCAAACCGTCAGCCGAGTGCGCCCAGTATTCACGGGGTAGCGCGTCAGCCACTTCTGGTACCCAAGGCCCGCCCAAACCATCGCGACCGGTGGCCAGCACCACGTGCCGGGCCGAAACGTTGAGGGCTTGCCCGTCGGCATCAATACTCAGTTCGACGCGACCGTCCGCCCTCGGTTGCACCCGTGTCACGCGGTGACGATTACGCACATCCAGACGCAGCACGTGCCGATACCAGCGCAAATACTCAGCCCATTGCAGGCGCGGAATCTTGTCCAGTTGCTCCCACTCGGCCAGGCCGAACTGGGCTTCAAACCAGGCGCGAAAGGTCAAGGCTGGCAAACCCAACGCCGGGCCGCTCAATTGCTTGGGCGAGCGCAGGGTCTGCATGCGTGCTGTGGTCGCCCACGGCCCTTCAAAGCCTTCTTCGGACTGGTCGAACACCACCGCCTTCACCCCCAGATGGCGCAACTCGGTTGCCAGCGCCAACCCGGCCATCCCCCCGCCAATCACGGCCACTTCAAGCAGCAACTGGCCTGCTTGATGACGAGGTTTGACCCACGGCTGAGCCGGTAAATCGAGCCACTGCAAATCCTCGCGCAGGCGCGCTTCGAGGGCTGGCAGGCCAATGGGAGCTGTGGTGTGGGGCATTGTCGGTATCTCTAATAAAGTCATGAACGCTTCGCAGGATCTGCCGCAGACTGCGGCAGATCCTGCGAAGAGCGGGCCAGGCGTTGGCCCCGGGTTTAAAAATCGATGTTCAGACGGCCGTAGTAAAACGCCCCGTAAGAGCCAAACGGTGAGATCGACGAGTAGTACGAGCCACCGGAGACATCAATGATCTGGTGCTTGTCCGGGTACACGTTGAACACGTTGTCGGCCCCCACAGACACGGTGATGTTGTCGGTCAGGGCGTAGTTCACGTCGACATCGGTGATCCACTTGGCGCTGAAGGTTTCGTCAATGCCGCTGGTACCGCTGCCCAGGCGCTTGACCTTGCCGTAACGGGTGCTGCGCAGGCCAATGTCCCAGTCGCTGACTTGCCAGTTCACGCCGACGATGTACTTGCTCTTGGGCACCAGGTCGGTCACACCGCCCAGCTCCGTGCGCTCAAAACGCGACAGGCCGAGGCTTTGCAACTGGCCGGGATTGGCCTTGAGGTCGGTAATGGTGGCTTTGTTCCAGTTCGCCCCCAGGTTCCAGCGCAGACGTCCGTAACGGTCCAGGTGCTGGGTGTAATCAGCCACCAGATCCAGGCCCTTGGTGCGGGTATCAAAGGCGTTGGCGTAGTACTGCACCTGCTGCACATGGGAGAAACCATTGGCCGCGAGGATCTTGTCGACTGCCGGGCCTGACAGCGGGCTGATCAGTGCAATACGGTCTTGCAGGTCAATCAGGTAGGCATCCAATGCGATGTTGAGGTTCTGCACCGGGCTCCAGGTCAGGCCCGCCGAGATGCTTTCAGACTTCACCGGGTCCAGGTCTTCAGCGCCCAACGCCCGGCCAATCGCCGAGTTGGGTTGCACACGCTTGATCATGATGTCCTGGGTTTCATTGCCCACGGTGCGACGGCCCAAGCCGGTCTTGGCGTAGCCCTGTTGCACCATCGACGGCGCAACAAAACCGGTGCTGATGGCACCTCGCGCAGCCAGCTCCGGGGTAAAGGCATAACGGGTCGACAGCTTGCCGGTCCAGGTATTGCCCGAGCTGTCGGTGTAATGCTCAAAACGCCCGGCGGCGCCGACAAACCACTTGTCCGTCACATCCAGCCCCAGGTCGACATAAGCGGCCGAGTTGCTGCGACGCAGATTGACTTCATCCTCGGGCAGCAGCAGGTAGTTGCCCAGCGCACCGATGGCCGACAACTGCCCCGCCCGCGGGTGGCCTTGCGGGTAACGGTAACCGCCGTTGGCATAGGAATCGGCGTCCCCGGACTCTGTGCGGTACTGCTCGAAACGGTATTCGAGGCCGGTGGCAAAGTTCAGCGGGTTACGCGTGCCGATGTCCAGCTTGCGGTTGAGGTCCAGGTTGGTCGTCCACTGGGTGAACGTGTTGGTCTGCAGGTCAAAGTGCCGCGGGCTGTCCGGCCCCAACGACGGGTTGAGGTTGTTTTTGGTGCTTTGCTTCTGCCGGTTCGAGCCGTAAGAGGTGCTCAAGTCCCAGCCCCAGCCCGCCAAGTCATCGCCACGGGCACCGAACACGCTTTGGTAGTCAAAGCTGTCAAAGGTGAAATCCGGGGCCACGCCGTCCGGGTACAGCTCGTTGATAATGGTATTGCCGTTCGGCCGACGGTAAGCGATCGACACCAGCGCATCCTGCTGGCCGACCGTGCTGAAGGAGTACAGCGAGATCGAATCGTTAAGCGGCAACTCGGCGTTGTACGACACGTTGAGCTGCTCGATCTCCGGCAGGCCACCGCCATAGGTGCGCTTGTCGATGGTGTTTTCACGCGGGTCAGGCTGGCCGTTCACCGGGTAGTAAAAACTGCCGGTGGCTACCCCGGAACGTTTGGTGCTGTCCTGCTTTTTGGCATCCAGGGCGAAGTTGAAAAAGCCGTCATTGGGCAGCGGCAAACCGATGTCGAAGGTCTGCTGGTAGGTCTCACCGTTGGAGCCCACCCCGCTGTGATAATGCGAACGACGCCCGGCCATGGTGCTGGCGCTGCCGCCGCTGCTGTTGGACTTGAGGATGATATTGATCACCCCGGCGATGGCGTCCGAACCGTATTGCGCTGCCGCACCGTCGCGCAGCACTTCCACGCGGTCGATAGCGCTGATGGGGATCAGGTCCAGATCGGCCGGGTTCCAGCCTTCGGACAGCACCGAGTTTTCCGAGGCAACCGAACCGCCATGGCGGCGCTTGCCATTGACCAGCACCAGCACATAGCCGCCACCCAGGCCGCGCAAACCGGCCGAGCGGGCCACGTTGCTGTAGGCGCCGCCGGTCACCTTGGCCACGTTGAACGAAGGCAGGGTTTGCGCCAGGGCATCGCGCAAACTGGTACTCGCACCTTGCTTGAGCAGTTCCTGGCCGCTGATCACATCGATCGGCACGGCACTTTCAGCCACCGTGCGCTGAGTACCGCGGTTACCGACCGAAACCACGGTTTGCATGACCGGCTCCGTTTTAGCGTGAGCCTTGTCGTCATCTTCTTGTGCCACTACCGGTCCGCTGACCAGGCACAGGCCGGTCAGCGCGAGGGCTGCCGGGGTAAAAAGTGAAGCCGATGAAGCGCCGGATTGCATATGCAAACTCCCCGATAAATCGCCAAAAAAGTTAAAACACGTCTTGCGGCGATTTGCCGAGGTCGGCTGGATGCCCGCGAAGCTGAAGGTCTGTGTTAGCAGCCTTCAATTCATTTTCATGATTCATTAGCGCATTGAATGCGGTAAATGAATACTAAGGAGCAGCGGTTATTCCATCAACTGGCAAAAAAGAATATGGATATTTCCTTCTGGAATAAAAACTGTAGGAGCAAGCTTGCCTCCCGATCTTTTAGAAGGTCAAAAGATCGCGAGCCAAGCTCGCTCACACACGGGCAAGGGGTTTAACCGGCGTAGATGCTTTGCATCAACGCATCATGGCTGCTGGCCGGGTGCACGATCATGCCCGGCAGTAAGGCCTGGGATGAGGTTTTGAGGGTTTCGACCAACGCCTTGGCCACTTCTGATAACGGTGTGGCGTAGGCCGAGATCAAGCCAAAAAAGAACGGGACGTTGCTTTCAATCGGTCTCACCACCACCCCGTTCAATGGTACGCCAAAGGCCGTAAACGGGTCGGCCAGCGCCACGCCCAGCCCCACGCGGGCCATTTGCATGGCGGTCAGCGAGGTGTTGGTGTCAAGAATGTGCTGCGGCTCAACCCCGGCGGCTTCGAACGCGCGGTTGATGCGGCGGCGGAAGCGGAACGGGTTGGAGATGCTGATCAAGGTCTGTTGTGCCAGGGTTTGCATGCTCAACACCGGCTCTGCCGCCAGCGGCGAGTCGGCCGCCAGCACCGCCACGCAGGCGGCTTCGCCAATCCAGTGCAACTCAAGGCCGCGATGTTCCAGCGGCAAACTGACCACCCCCAGATCCACGGTTTTGGCCAATACCGCCTGCACCGCTTCTTGCGCGCTGAGGCTCTGGATTTGCAGTTGTTGCGGCTGCAAACCCGGCGGTAACTGCGCCAGCGCAGGCGGCAACAGGCCCGAGGCCAGGGCCGGGGTGGCCACCAGACGCAAACTGAGGTTTTCGTCACGGGCAATGTTCAGAGCCCGCTGCTGCACGTGACGCACCCCTTGCAGGGCATTCTCGACCTCGGCCGAGAGCATGAACGCCTTTTGCGTCGGGGTGACTTTCGGCCCGCTGCGTTCGAACAGGGCAAACCCCAGTTCCTGCTCCAACTCCTGTATCAGCCGGGTCACGGTAGGCTGCGAGCGCCCGAGCATCTGCCCCGCCCCCGTGACACTGCCCGCCGACATGACCGCAGCAAACGCTTCCAACTGGCGTAGATCCACCGGGATCTCCTTTGACATGACCTGAGGCGATGCAGTGTACACAGCACCGCCGGTTCGGGGCAGGTCACTCAGCCCGCCAACAGCGCAACCAGGGCCGGTACGGTCAGCACCGCGGTGTAATACCCCATGAACTGCACGCCGATGTTGAAGCCCAGAAAGCGCGAGAGAAAACCGCCCAGCAGGCCAACGGTGACAATCACCAGCAAGCCGAGCAAACCGCCCTCCCAGATCCCGATCACCAGAATCAGCCCGACAAACGTCGCGATTACCGCTTCGTGGCTGATTTTGCGCGACACGTACGACGCCGCGCGATACGCGTAGTTCATGGTGAAGGGATAGGCGATCAACAAGGCCACCACCACTGCCAACATGCCGTAACCGAGAAATTCCCAGGTGCTGAGCAACGAGTGCAGGTTGTGCACCTCGCCCGAGGCCGAGTCCACGCTAAAGCGCGGCGGCGCGTTGAACAACGGCGCTGCCGGGCCCGCCGCCACCGGGCTCAGTGGCAAGCCAAAGGCAATCAGCGGGATCAGCGCCTCGGCAATGTAAGTGGACTCGGTCACGCCATTGCGCGCGGTAATCACTGTCGTCAGGCGATGGTAAACATGCTTGACCCGCGAGCCGACCAGTTCACCCATGATCACGGTCATGGCCACCGGGCTGAACACGAAGGTGGCACTGGAGATTACAGCGGTAATGCCGGTCCACAGGCTTTGTTTGCGGTCCAGAACCTTGAGCGGGTTGGGAAAGAAGCCGCCGCCGCTTTTTACATCAGGCGACAGTGAAAACGTGCGCACTTCACTGCGGCGCATGTTCTCGCGCTCGGCCGGGGCCATCATCGCGAACAGGGCTGCAATCAACGGCCCGATGGCGATGCCCAGAAAGTAACTGACGGTGAGCTTGACCCCGTATTGGCCGGTGAGAGTTTGCAGGCCGAGAATGATCAGCACAAAGGGGATCAAGGCCAGTACTGCCGCCAGCCGCCCTTTCGAAAACCACGCAATGGCAATCGCTGCCGCCAGGAAAATCCACGGTGCCGAGCGTTTGATAGTGTCGCCAAACGGCGCCAGCATGACCGCAAACAGAACCGCCATGGGCACGGCGATCAGCGCAGCAATCACCGCCCCGGAAATCATCTTGCGCAAGGCAATGTGCGGCACCCCGAGGTTGCGCAAAAAGTTGGCCTCGCGCATTAACGGCGTGGCCATGGTGTCACCGGGAATCCCCAGCAGGGCCGTAGGCACGGCGTGGGTCATGTGCTTGGCCACCGCACCGGCCAGAAAGAACGTCAGCACCCCCGGCGCAGGCACGCCCAGCAGCACCACCAGCAAGGTCAGCGGTGCCAGGGTGGTGGTTTCGTCGCTGCCGGAAATCAGCCCGATGGCGGCAAAAATCACCGCCCCCAGAATGCCCATGCCCAGAGCAATCAGCACTTGATCGAACAATGAAACGATCATGAGCGACCTCCATTGGCAGCCAGGCCATCGACCGCTGGCGCCGAGTCAGCCCCGACGTTGTGCAAGCCCTTCTCGTAGTCCACGAACAGCTCGTACAGGTCCATCTCCTTGAGCTCGGCGATGGTTTCGGGGGGCAAATCAGCTAGACGCCCAAGGTCACCAAACTCGCTTTGCAAATCCTTCAAGATCTGGCTGCGCCAGGCCGGGTCTGCCTCGTGTTCGACCACATGGCGCTTGGGTTTGAACAGGCTCGCACTGATTGCCCCGCCCACCAGACAACCTACGATGCCCACCAGCATGGCGTAGGCCCGGGCCATCTGTGCGGAGGCCACCCACTCAAGCAAAAAGTGCTGTGCGGTAAAAAACGCGCTGAGGCTGACGATGGCGCCAATCACAATGGCGTACACCAGATGGCGCACATCAACCGTGTCACCCCAGACTTCATAGAGTTCAGGTTTCAAAGAATTCTCCCACTGCTTTTATTGTTATGGAGGTGAAGAGAGATGCCCCAATACCTGTAGGAGCGAGCTTGCTCGCGATCTTTTAAAGGCTCGCGAGCAAGCTCGCTCCTACAGATGAAGTGGTGTTTTACATCACAGCCCGCGTTTTTGCTTGAGCAGTGCCGCCGCATGATCCGCACGCACGTCGTGGGCTTCGACCATCTGCTTGACCAACCAGTCGAGTTCTTCACCCTTGGCGCCCGCCGTCAGCGCAATGTTGCGCGCATGCAAGGCCATGTGTCCGCGCTGGATGCCTTCGGTCGACAGCGCCCGCAGCGCACCGAGATTTTGTGCCAGCCCGACTGCAACGGCAATTTCCGCCAGTTCCTGAGCACTCTCGACACGCAATATGCGCAGCGACAACTGCGCCAGAGGGTGAGTTTTGGTGGCGCCGCCCACCAGCCCGACCGGCATCGGCATTTCCAGGGTGCCCACCAGATTGCCCTGGCCGTCTTTCTCCCAGGTGGTCAGCGAGCCGTAATGGCCATTGCGACAGGCATAAGCATGTGCGCCCGCCTCCACCGCCCGCCAGTCATTGCCGGTGGCGACAATCAACGGGTCTATGCCGTTCATGATGCCCTTGTTGTGGGTGGCGGCGCGGTACGGGTCAATCACCGCGAAGTTGTAAGCGTCGAGAATGCCTTCGATCACCTCCTCCCCCTTGAATGCAGGCGTGGTGAGCAACTCGGGGGCGATGCGGATTTGCGCACGGGCCAGACGCAAGTCGGCCAGATTGGAAAGGATGCGCAGGCGCACCTTGGCCCCGGTGATTTCTTCGATCAGCGGCGCAACCGCCTCGGCCATGGTATTGACCGTGTTGGCGCCCATGGCATCGCGCACATCGACGATCAAATGCGCGACCAGCATCGGCCCGCGCGGGCTTTGCGCAAAGGTGTGGACTTCAATGTCCCGGCAGCCGCCGCCCAGCGAGTTGAGGAGTTGGTCTTTGCGGTTCGCCAGCTCGATGATTTCGTCCTTGCGCCGCAAAAGGCTCAAGCGCGCATTGAACGGGTCAGCGACATCAACGATCTGCACCTGCGCGCGCATCAACGGCAACGAACTGGAGGTCTGGAACCCGCCCGCCTCCCGCGCCAGCTTGGCCATAAAGGACGCCGCCGCTACCACCGACGGTTCCTCGACCACCATGGGCACGATAACGTCGCGGCCATTGATCTGGAAGTTGCTTGCGACGGCATAGGGCAATTCGAAGGTGCCGATCACATTCTCGATCATGCCGTCAGCCCGCTCCAGCGCCAACGCCCCCGGATCACGCAGCAGCGCGACGTCATCAGCGGGCAGGTCGAGCAGCGCTTGCAGGTGCTGCAAACGCTCGGCGGGCGCCAGGCTACGGAACTTGGGAAGGCGCGAATCAATACTCATGGTTCAATCCTGTGGTCATTATTGTTGTCTTTGAGCGCCACCCTAAAGCGCCCTGTGCCCGCATGAAAGGTACAGTTCGCACAAACAGTACCCAAGCTGTACCCTCGCTAAAAAACAGCAGGATGGCCAACCATGGTGCGTCTGACACTCGCTCAGCAACTGACCGCGTCACTGGTCGAACAGATCGGCAATGGCACTTATCGGGTGGGCGACCGCCTGCCGTCACTGCGTGAATGCATGCGCCTGTTCGGCCATTCGAAAAATACCGTGATCAATGCCTATGAAGCCCTGGCGTCCCAAGGGCTGGTCGAACCGCGCCATGGCCAGGGCTTTTTTGTCCGTCAGGGCAGCCCCAACCACAGCGAACCGGACGAACCGCAGCCCTATGCGCGGGCCATGGACACAATCTGGCTGATGCGCCAGCAGTTCGTCCGTGAACCGGGGCATTCGCCGCTCGGTGAAGGCTTCCCGCCGGTGGAATGGCTGATGGACATGCGCCTGGACAAGTTCACCCGCCAGATCATGCGCACCGAGGTCAACACGCTGTTTCGCTATGGCAACCGCCTGGGCAATGCCAGCCTGCGCCAGCATCTGGCGCAAAAACTGGCCAGTTATTCGATCACCGCCAGCCCCCGCCAGATCGTCACCACTCACGGCGCCAACCATGCGCTGGACCTGATCATCCGGCGTTTCATTGCCCACGGCGATACGGTACTGGTTGAAGACCCCGGCTATTACCCGCTGTTTGGCAAGCTGCAACTGCAAGGCGCACACATGCTCTGCGTACCGCGCCTGGCTGATGGCCCGGACCTGCAGGTGCTGGAGCAACACCTGCGCAGCCACAAGCCGAAACTGTTTTTTATCCAGTCGGTGGGCCACAACCCGACCGGTTCAGATATCTCGCCGGGCAAGGCCCATCGGCTGGTGCAACTCGCGCAGCAACACAACTTCATTCTGGTTGACGACGATGCCCTGGCCGACTTTAAACCGGCGTCTGCGATCAAGGTGTCTGCGCTCGATCAACTGCAGCGTTCACTGTACGTGGGCAGTTTTTCCAAATCGGTGTCTGCGGCGCTGCGAGTAGGCTTTATCGCCGGCAGCAAGGACGTGATTGATGAACTGGGCGACTTGAAAATGTTGTTGCACACCAGCTCTTCTGAACTGTGTGAGCGAACCATGGACGTGATCCTTACCGAGGGGCATTTCCTGCGCCATTTGATTCGCCTGCAAGAACGGCTGCAAGCCGCCACCGCTGCCGGGCTGGCGATGCTCGATGAGATTGGCGCCGAGGTGTTTTGCCGCCCGCAACAAAGCTTGTACCTGTGGGCACGCTTTGCCCACATCGACGACGCCAAAGACCTGACCCGCCAGTTGCAGCCCAAGGGCTTCATGATCGCGCCGGGGCACATCTTTTCTCCCGAGCAATCGCGCACCAACCCCTGGACCCGGCTCAACGTGGCGTATTTGAACGACCCGCTGCTTAAAGCGCTGTTCAAGGGCTGACGGACGGTATAACGACACAACCTGACAGATACGCGGCCCAAGGCGTGACTTTCCAGCAGCCCGCCCCTAGTATCGCCGGCGTTTTAAATCCCTTCCCTAACAATAAAGTATGGAAACTCGCATGCTCCCTTTCGCTCGCACCCTGCTCGCCCTCTCTCTGGGCATGACATTGCTGCAAACCCCAACCTTCGCCGCTCCACCATTGACCATGAGCAATGGCGTCGCGCAGGTGAACACCCAAGACAGCAACGCCTGGGTTGAAATCAACAAAACCGCGTTTGAACACAATATTCAGGTCCTGAAAGACACCCTCGGCGACAAATCGAAAATCTGTGCGGTGCTCAAGGCCGATGCCTACGGCCACGGCATAGGTTTGTTGATGCCTTCGATCATCGCCACTGGCGTACCTTGCGTCGGCGTTGCCAGCAACGAAGAAGCCCGCGTGGTCCGCGAGAGCGGTTACAAAGGCCAATTGATTCGCGTGCGCACCGCCGCCCTCAGCGAGCTGGAAGCGGCGCTGCCATACAACATGGAAGAGTTGGTCGGCAACCTCGATTTCGCTAAGAAAGCCGCGCAAATTGCCGAAAAACACGGCCGTCCGCTCGTCGTGCACCTGGGCTTGAACTCCAGCGGCATGAGCCGTAACGGCGTAGAAATGAGCACCGCTCAAGGCCGCAGCGATGCCGTAGCCATCACCAAAATACCGAACCTGCAAGTGCGGGCGATCATGACCCACTTCGCCGTGGAAGACGCCGATGACGTGCGCACGGGCCTGAAGGCGTTCAACGAACAGGCACAGTGGCTGATCAAAGAGGCCAAGCTGGATCGCAGCAAAATCACCCTGCATGCGGCCAACTCATTCGCCACCCTGGAAGTGCCTGAGTCGCACCTGGACATGGTCCGCCCAGGCGGCGCGCTGTTCGGTGACACGGTGCCTTCGCACACCGACTACAAGCGCGTCATGCAGTTCAAGTCGCACGTGGCCTCGGTCAACAGCTACCCGAAAGGCAATACCGTCGGCTACGACCGCACCTACACCCTGGCGCGTGATTCGAAGCTGGCGAACATTACGGTTGGTTACTCCGACGGCTATCGTCGTGCGTTCACCAATAAAGGCATTGTGCTGATCAACGGCCACCGCGTGCCGGTGGTGGGCAAAGTGTCGATGAACACCCTGATGGTTGACGTGACCGATGCGCCGGACGTCAAAAGCGGCGATGAAGTGGTGCTGTTCGGCAAACAGGGCGACGCCGAGATCAGCCAGAGCGAAGTTGAAGACATCAACGGTGCATTGTTGGCTGACCTGTACACCGTATGGGGCAACTCCAACCCTAAAGTCTTGATCGAAGAGTAAGACACTTGCCTCGCGATCTTTTAAAAGATCAAAAGATCGCGGGGCAAGCTCGCTCCTACCGGGTTTGGGTGGTTATTTATCCGATTTGATGCTGGTCCAGGTGCGGGTCCGTACACGCTCCAGCTTTTGTGGCAGTGGTTGCACCACATACAGTGATTTCAACGCCTCTGGCGTCGGCGTCAGGTTCGGGTTGCCGGTGATGTCTTTATTGATCAGTGGCAGCGAGTCTTTGTTGGCGTTCGGGTAACCCAAAAAGTCACTGATCGACGCAATCACCTTGGGCTCCAGCAAGGTGTTCAGGAACTCATGCGCTTCTTCGACATTCTTTGCACTTTTAGGGATAGCGAAGGTGTCAAACCAGATCGGTGCGCCCTCTTTTGGCAAACGCCAGTCCACTACCACCCCGTTCTTTGCTTCTTTGGCCCGGTTGCCAAACTGGTAAAAACTGCCCGAGTACCCAATGGCCACGCAGATGTCGCCGTTGGCGATATCGGTCATGTATTTGGCCGAGTTGAAGTAGGCGACATACGGGCGAATCTTCAGCATCAGCTCTTTGGCTTTTTCATAGTCGGCCGGGTTCTGGCTGTTCGGGTCCAGGCCCAGGTAATGCAGGGCTAGCGGCAAGATCTCTGACGGCGAATCCAGCATGGCGACGCCACAGGATTTCAGCTTGGCCATGTTCTCGGGCTTGAACACCAGGTCCCAACTGTCTACCGGCGCGTCGTCGCCCAAGGCCGCCTTGACCTTGGCCGGGTTAAAACCGATCAACACCGTACCAACCATGTAGGGCACGGCGTACTGGTTGCCGGGGTCGTTGGTTTCCAGCAGCTTGAGCAATTGCGGGTCTTGGTGCTGCCAATTGGGCAGCTTGGATTTGTCGAGCTTCTGAAACACCCCGGCTTTGATCTGGGTGTCGAGGAACTGGTTGGACGGCACCACCAGGTCATAACCCGAGTTGCCGGTCAGCAGCTTGGCTTCCAGCGATTCGTTGGTGTCGAAGGTGTCCCAGGTCACTTTGATCCCGGTGTCCTTGGCAAAGTCTTTGGGCACTGACGGCAAGATGTAGTCCGCCCAGTTGTACACCCGCAATTCGCGCTGATCGGCTTGCACCGCGCTGGCCAACAGTGACAACCCACATACCGTGGCGCCCAGTAAGCGTTTGATCGTGCTCATGAATGTATTCCCCATCTTTGGCGTGAGATCGATAGTTGTTATGTTTTGTACACGGCAGCAGCCCGCAAAAAGGGCAAGGGTCAGGAAGACAACTCTTATAAGTTGATTTGATTCTTGCCGACCGCTGGAGCGGTTCACAGGGGTAGGCAGGCCAAAAAGGGATCGTTACGGCCATTGTTTGTGTCCGAATCTATGTCCGCCATCGCCCTCTTGCATCGCCCAAGTGTTCATCCAGCAACTGTTGCAAATCAAACAGCAAATCTGCACTTAACCACTCAATCAACAGCGCCCGCCTTGCCCGCCTCCGGCCAACCCCCCGAATTACAGGGGGTTTGCCTGTTGGTACGGAGATTGCTGACAGGGAGTACCTGTCCACAGTCTGCTGAACACTAGCCAAGGATTCGAACATGTCTAACGCGCTGCAAGTCGTCGTCGTTTCGGGTGGGGCGTACAGCCCTTCGCGCACTCTGGTGTTGGCCAAGGCCATTCTCGATGAACTGCAAACCCGGCTCACTATCGAAAGCCGCTTGATTGAGCTGGGCACTATTGCCCGGCAACTGGGCGGCGCCTTGTCACGCCAGGAACTGAGCCCTGAGGTCGATGCCGAGATCCAGGCGATTGAAAACGCCGACCTGCTGATCATTGTCACCCCGGTGTATCGCGGCTCCTACCCCGGCCTGCTCAAGCATCTGTTCGATCTGGTGGATATCAACGGCCTGATCGACACCCCGGTGTTGCTGGCCGCCACCGGTGGCAGCGACCGCCATGCGCTGGTGCTCGAACACCAGTTGCGTCCGCTGTTCAGCTTTTTCCAGGCGTTGACGCTGCCGATCGGCGTGTATGCCACCGAATCTGATTTCGCCAATTACCAAATAATCAGCGAGCCCTTGCAGGCTCGTATCCGCCTTGCTGCAGAACGTGCCGCGCCGCTGTTTGGCGCCTCGGCCACACCTTTGCTGAAAATCGCTTAAGGACTTCTTCATGAATGTGTTTTGGTTCCTCCCCACCCACGGTGACGGCCACTTTCTGGGCACCACCAAAGGTGCTCGCCCGGTCACGCTCAACTACCTCAAACAAGTCGCCCAGGCGGCTGATGACCTGGGCTACTACGGCGTTTTGATCCCGACCGGGCGCTCCTGCGAAGACTCGTGGGTCATCGCCTCGGCATTGGTACCGTTGACCGAGCGCCTGCGTTATCTGGTGGCGATTCGTCCGGGGATCATCTCGCCGACCGTGTCGGCGCGCATGGCGGCCACACTGGACCGGCTGTCCGGCGGGCGCTTGTTGATTAACGTGGTGACCGGCGGCGACCCGGATGAAAACCGCGGTGATGGCAGCTTCCTCAGCCACAGCGAACGCTACGAAGTGTCGGATGAGTTTCTGAAAATCTGGCGCCGGGTGCTGCAAGGCGAGTCGGTCGACTTTGAAGGCAAGCACTTACACGTGAAGAACGCCAAGGCGCTCTACCCGCCGGTGCAAAAACCTTATCCGCCGCTGTATTTCGGCGGCTCGTCCGATGCCGCTCACGATCTGGCCGCCGAGCAGGTTGACGTGTACCTGACCTGGGGCGAACCGCCTGCGGCCGTGGCAGAGAAAATCGCCGATGTGCGTGAACGCGCAGCACGCTTGGGCCGCACCGTACGCTTTGGCATTCGTCTGCACGTGATTGTCCGTGAAACCGAGCAAGAGGCCTGGAAAGCCGCCGACACCCTGATCGAACACATCAGCGACGAAACCATAGCCGCCGCGCAAAAGTCCTTCTCACGCTTTGATTCCGAAGGCCAGCGGCGCATGGCTGCGCTGCACGACGGGCGCCGCGACAATTTGGAGATCTCACCCAACCTGTGGGCAGGCGTCGGCCTGGTTCGCGGCGGCGCCGGCACCGCGCTGGTGGGCAACCCGCAACAGGTGGCTGAACGCATCAAGGAATACGCCGACCTGGGCATCGAAAGCTTTATCTTCTCGGGCTACCCGCACCTGGAAGAAGCCTATCGCTTTGCCGAACTGGTGTTCCCGCTGCTGCCCGAACCTTACGCCAGCCTGGCGGGTCGCGGCATCACTAACCTGACCGGGCCCTTTGGCGAAATGATCGCCAATGATGTGCTGCCAGGACAGGCCAAACCCTGATCGAACCTGCATCTAGCCGGATAATATCCGGCTAGTTCAACCCCGAAGCGCCTCGGTTATTTTTAGGGCCATATTTAGAAATTACACTTGGCTTTGCCATGCCTATAGCGAGATGCGCCCAAGAATCCGCATTATTAAGAAATACCCATTGATTTGCTGCAGTTTCCGTACAACTTCCTGCGGCTGGTGTCGGCATTTTAGCCATCACCTCCCTGTATTTATCAACATTGCGTACCGCTTTACTATTTTCTCCTTTGCTGCCCACGTCACGACTTATAGCCATAGCCGTTTTAAGCGTATCAAACAATGCTTCATCACTATCCGGGTAACCAAAATTCTTTACCGGCATATAAAAGGCGTCATAAGTTCCCAGTTCAAGATGCGACTCCTCATGAATTAACTGCCTGGCCAGCGACGTTATATCACTGGTCTGGATAGTGGATTGTTTAATAAAGATTCGTCGCTCAGTGTCGACTTTAACCACAAAGGCATCAGTTTTGCTGTCTTCTTCATAGATCACTATCCGATCTTTACCCTTTTCGATCCGTGATAGTTGCATGCTTTTCAGTTTTTCGAAGCCCTCACGCAACTCTGTTTGAGTCCGACCACTCACAGCCGTGCCGCCCAGAAAAAGCGACATCGCTGCATGAGCAACTTTGCTTTGCTGGGGACTGGATACACTTTCAATCGCTGAGCTCAGAATATCGACCGCCATCGTTTGCGCGTCACGAAGTTTTCCTGCCAATTCGCTCCCCGTTTCGCCGAGCGCTTCAAACTCTTGCAGCCCTCTTGCAACAAACGCTATAGAAGAGCGTTTTAATCGAACACCTTGTTCTATCGCATCGTTGACAGGTAAGGAGATTGCCCCTGCAGAATCCATCCATGACAAAGGTGAATTGAGAACAAATCGAAATACATTCAAACCATCGACTTCGCCCATCGGGTCCGGATTTATCCAGCGCTGCAACCACGGTGCGTAATATCTAAACCCGTAGTAATACAACCCGGTCGCATCCCGCTCTTTGCCCGAATAACGAATCACTTTGTAGCGGGCTTCCAGTGCACTTTTTGCCGCCCACCAGGCCGTCCCGCCGTAGGGGTAGTAACTTTCCTGACTCAGCAACTCGCCGTTTTGATCCAGCTCCAGCGTGCTGCTGCCCAAATGGTCATTCACGCTGTAACGGTGTTGATGCTGGCCATTTTCCCGGTTCAACAAACGCACGGCATTACGCCCCGATTGGGCAAGCACCACGTGCAATTGCTCGCCTGCTGTGCGGCTGCGGATCTCCAGCCCCGGCAAGTAGCGCACTTCGCTGATGTGCTCGCCACCCCGGGTTTTGGCGCGGCGCACTTTACGCACGCGCTGGCCGCCGCCTTCATAGACATAGGTTTCTGTATCGTCGTCCTGACCATCGGGATCTTCGCGCTGCACTTGGGTTACGAGCTGCAACTGATTGCGGCTGTCCCACTGCATAAGTTGGCCCGGTGCCAGAGCCTGTTGATTGCCGTTGGCATCAAACGCCTTGGCAAAATCCATCGGCGAGCCGTCCTTGAACAGGCTGCGGTTGCTGCGTGCGTCGACGACCATTTCGCGGGTATAGCTATTGCCAGCCCCGGCAGCGTGCTTGAGCCGGGTCAGGTTGCCGCCGCTGTCGTAGCTGTAGGTCTGGCTGTAAGTGCGCCAACGGCTGTCGTCTACCGGGCCGAAGATCTCCAGCCCCGGCAGGCTCGGGCCGATGGTTTGGCTGGCGTTTTCGCGACCGGTGGCGCTGATCAATTGATAGAGCGTGTCGTAGGTGTACGTACTGACTGCCTGAATACGCTGCCCGGCAAACCATTGCACCGGCTGCGCAAGGTCTTCGATGCGGGTGATGTTGCCTACCGGATCGTATTGGTAGTACAGGTCCTGTAGCGTCTTACCGTCTGATCTATTGATCTTAAGGTTGGACAGCAGGCTGTCCCGCGCCGAGTAATAGGCCGTGGTCGTCACATCGTTGCCTACCTGCTCAATTTCTACTCGGCCCAAAGCGTTGTAGGTCGTGCTTTTGAGCAGGGCAACATCGTCCAGCCAGGACGCAAAAGGTTGCCCGGCCACATCAAATTCAAAACGTTGCACGTGCTCAAGGGCGTCGGTCTGCTCGATAACAGCGCCCAGCGCATCGTGACGCCAGCGCGTAGTGTAAGCCGTGTCTTCAAGATCGGCCTCAGACGCGGGCCAATGGGGCTGCGTCAGTGCGGTGCAGAATTGCCGCGCCTCGCTCAGCGGCTGCCCGGTGAGGGCAAATGCGTCATGCCACAGAGTGCCCGCCTGATCATCGTGGCGAAGCAGTTGCCCGCAGCGGTTGTGGTGGGCGTCTTCTTCGTCGGCACCCGCGTAGGTAAAACGCTCCACGCACAGCGGCGGTTCGTGTTCGAGCACATTCACTGGCCGCAGGAGTTCATCGTAGTTAAAGCGCCGATGGGTATCGCGCCCGTCCCAGCTATCACGCAACTGCCCGGCGGCGTCATGACAGGCAAGCCGCCAGCCGGCATCCACGCTCGTGGTCAGCAGCGCTTGGCCGCTGAGGCTGTAGCGCGTGGACTGGTTTGCAAGATCGCTCAGTTCAAATAAGCGCGGGTCCCATTGCTGGTTCAACCGACCGCTTGCGTCGTAGCGCTGAAGCGTGTTGCGTGCTTGTACCGTGTCCTGCGTTGCACTTCGGTGCCAAGACACCGTGCGCACGACAAGACCGCGAGGGTCGCTCACAGTCAAAGTCGGGGTGTTTTGGTGCAGGGACATGCTCAATAGCGCCTCAAAATATGAGGTTGGTGTTCAATCTGGTGACAGTAGCGCTCTGTAAATACTTTAAACAACTGTCAGAAATGACAGGTCACAGAAGTAGGAAAATTCCGTAGTTTGCTCAGAAGTCATCAACACGAGCAGGATGCGGAAATGGCAACACATTCACTTCTCATGACACTTGTGCCCACCGCCAAACTTCCCGAAAAGGCCCTCGCACTTGGTCGACAGGACCTCATGGGCGCGCTCCCGGCTGCTGTACTCCCTGCCCAATCAGGTAAAGCCGCCAAAAAACTGCCCCACCGGAGTGTTTGATCATGGCCGAAGACTCGCTGAGTGTTTCTACCCCGGTACTGCCCAAAGGCGGCGGCGCGATTCAAAGTATCGGTAAAGGTTGGGGCGCGGTTGGCAGCTCAGGGGCTGCCAGCAGCGGGCTGCCTTTACCTGTGTCGGCGGGACGTGGTTATGGGCCTTCTCTGAGTTTGAGCTACAGCAGTGCAGCGGGAAATGGGCTTTTTGGCCTGGGTTGGGCGCTCAACCTGGGGGTTGTTGCCCGACGCAGCAACAAGGGCGTACCCACTTACACTGACGAGGATGTGATTGTCGGCCCCAGCGGTGATGTGTGGCTGGCTGAGCGAGATCAACAGGGCGAGCGTTTCGCGACGCGTGTTACCCAACAAGGCATTGCATACGATGTGACCCGCCACTTTGCCCGTGCCGAAGGCGCTTTCGATCGCATTGAGCACTGGCGGCCAGTACCGGCCAAACCGACAGATCCGCTAGACCCGGGTTTTTGGCGGGTATACAGCGCCGATGGCAGCCAGTCTGTATTTGGCTTACGCCCCGGCTCTCGCAGTACGGACCCGCACAACCCGCTGCGGGTCGGCGAATGGTTGCTGGAAGAAACCATGAACGCCCATGGTGAGCACGTGCTTTACGAGTACAAGCCTGAAGACGAGGTGGCGCTGGACCCCGAGCACCCTCGCGACTTCATCGCCCAGTGCTATCTGAACCGTGTGCGTTACGGCAATTTCGAGGCGCATGACGCGCTTTACTTATGGGATGAACAAGCGCTTGAAAGTGCTCAGTGGCATTTCGACCTGCTGTTTGACTACGGCGAGCGCACAGTCGAGCTGACCGAAAAACCCACCTATGAAGAAAAGTCACCGTGGCCGGTACGCAGCGACCCGCACTCAAGTTTTGCCTACGGCTTTGAACTGGGTAATCTGCGTCTGTGCCGTCAAGTATTGATGTTTCATCACTTCCCCGATGAATTGGGTGAGGCGCCATTGCTGGTGCAGCGCCTGCTGCTGAACTATGAAACCAGCCCACTGAGTTACAACTGCCTGGTGGCAGCCCATCTCATCGCCTATGGCGATGATGGCGCAGCAGAGTTTCGCCCTCCTGTGGAGTTCACCTACTCAGCGTTTAAGCTGCAGGATCAGCACTTTACCGAGTTTGAGTCCATGCCCGGCCTCAATGATGGCCAGCAGTATCAACTGCTGGACCTTTATGGCGAAGGCATGCCCGGCGTGTTGTATCGAAGTGATGATAATTGGCTGTATCGCGAACCGATGCGCGCCGACTCAGCCAATCCCGATCAAATCGAATATGGTCCTTGGCAGCCGTTACCCGCACATCCGGTAGCTGACTCCAGCAAGCCGGTGCAGCAGTCACTGACCGATTTTACCGGCGACGGAAGACTGGACTGGATCGTGGCCCAACCTGGATTAAGCGGTTTTTTTACCCTTAACCCGGATCGCACCTGGTCGCGCTTTGCAACGTTCGCGGCGTTCCCTCAGGAGTTCTTCCACCCGCAAGGGCAAATGGCCGATTTGATCGGTGCCGGACTCTCCGATCTGGCACTGATCGGCACGCGTAGCGTGCGCCTGTATGCCAATCGCCGCGAAGCAGGTTTTAGCGCTGCACTGGACGTGCCCCACTCGCTGCCAGACGACCATCTGCCCTTGCACAGTGACAGCCGAACCGAAGTCGTAGCATTCAGCGACCTGCTGGGCAGCGGCCAACAGCACTTGGTGCGTATTCGCCACAACGAGGTGCGCTGTTGGCCGAATCTGGGCCGGGGGAACTTTGGCAAAGGCTTCTTGCTGCCTTGCCCACAGTTTGCGCAGTACGCTGACTTTGACGCATCCCGTGTATTGCTGGCTGACCTGGATGGCAGCGGTGCGGCCGATATTCTGTACCTGAACTCGCAGAGCATCGACGTCTATATGAACCAATGCGGTAACGCTTTTGCTGCCAGGCAAAGCGTGCCCTGGCCCGAAGGCGTGCGTTACGACAATACCTGCCAACTCAGTACCGCAGACCTGCAAGGGCTGGGTTGTTCGAGCCTGATTTTTACATCACCGCACATGTCACCACGCCATTGGCGTTGCGACTTTGTGCAGGCCAAGCCGTACATGCTTGTTGAAACCAATAACAACATGGGGGCAACAGGCACTGTCAGATATCGCAGTTCGGCCCAGGAGTGGCTGGACGAAAAGCAATCACTGCTTGCCGCTCAAAAGCCTGCCGTTTGTTACCTGCCGTTTCCCATGCATGTGGTGGCTCAGCAAACTCAACTCGACGAAATTACCGGCAATCGCCTGACTCAACACTTCCAGTATCGTCAGGGCTTCTACGACGGTCTGGAGCGAGAAGTCCGCGGTTTTGGTCTGCTGATCCAAACTGATACCGAAGCTGCCGACAACGAAGACATACCGGTGGGCTATACCGCCCCGACACTGACCAAAACCTGGTTCCACACCGGCCGCTACCCCGAGCTTGCGCCAGAAGGTTATGACCTGCGGGACACTAAGGCTCAACCCTTGGGCCCTACCCTGCTGAGCCGTTACAAGGCTGAAAACATCGGTGGGGGTGAAACTCGGCACCATGACAACCTTGTTCTCGCGCCTACGCAGGCCCAATTGCGCGAAGTGGCACGAACCCTGAGCGGCTCCCCCCTTCGCGTAGAAGTCTTTGGTCTGGAAGATGCCGACGGTCATAACGTGCTGTATTCGGTGCAACACAATCGATACCTGGTCCGTGAGCTAATGGCCCAGGACCTTGAACACCGTCAGCCCTACGCGGCAATGCTGGTGTTGCCGCTGGAATCCATCAGCTACCAGTACGACAGCGCTACCAACCAAAACGAAGATTTTGATCCGCTCTGCAAGCACAGCGTAGGACTGAGTTGGGATGCCTATGGCAGCTCGACTCACGCCGTTGTAGTCGATTATGCACGGCGCAAAACGTCTGCCAGCGTGCCTCCGTTCATAGACGAACATCAACAACGGTGGTGGCAGGCAGCCCACGATGAGGCCCAGCAGTCTTATTATTTGAGCGAAAGCCGGGCCCAGGCGATCAACCTGACGACCCGTAAAGCCTGGCGTCTTGGCTTGCCCTACCAGACGCGCACAAATGCACTGGTGCTCCCTGCAAGCGAACTGTCCCCCGAAACGCTGGGTTACGAAACGCTATTGGATACCCTGACAGGGCCGCTCAGGCCACGACAAGAGCGCGTGCTGACAGGGCAAGCCGTCCAGCATTACAAAGGTGGCCAAGCCACACTGACGGCACTCGCCGACTTCACTGAAACGGCGGAGCTGGATGAAACCGCGCTGGCCGCCTATGACCGTGTATTTACCAAGCGTGCTGATCTTTATCAGCGCCTCGAAGAGCTGGGTTATGTGCGCATGGCGGTTTTTTTACCCAACGATGGAGAGGCGCTGTGGGCCGTTAGACGCGGGTTCGCGAGCTACGGCACGGCGGCCCAGTTTTACAACATCCTGCAATTTCGGCCCACCCTCAGTCATGGTCTGACAACCGTCACCTATGACCCGTACTTCCTGGCGCCGCTCAGTGTCACCACCCCGGATGGCTGTAGCACCGTGGCTACCTATGACTACCGAACCCTGCAAGCGTGGCGCATCGTCGACCCTAACCAAAATACTCAAGAGGCCATTTTTGACGCCTTCGGACAATTGCGGGCGAGCAGCTTCTACGGGACCGAACGCGGGGAAGCGATCGGATTTGATCCGATCAGCAGTTTTGAAACGAGCATCAAAGATCCGGGTACGGCCATCGAAAGCCCTGAAGACGCGATTAAAAACGCCGCATCGGTGAGTGTCTACGACGCGTTTAGCTGGATGGGCCGTGTGCCAGCCACCTTGCACAATGACAAGGCCTGGATGTGCGAGCATGTGGCATCAGGTGACGTCATACCCTCCGGGCATTTGTGCGCCAAGGCTCGGGCCCGCGCCATGACCCACCCGGAGTTGGCGCTCCTGGCTCAGGCGGTACGGCGCGAGCCGGTACACAGCGCCGTGCTGGTGGCAGATCGCTACCCTGGAGATGCCGCTCAACAAATCCGCATCAGCCTGGCGAGCTTCGACGGTTTTGGCCGCCCCCTGCAAAGCAAACAAAAAGTCGAGAATGGCTATGCCTATGCGGTCGACGATGAAGGCAACCTGATCATCGACAACGGTAAACCGGTCCAGGTACAGGACGTACCGCGATGGCGGGTCAGTGAGCGGGTGGAATACAACAACAAAGGCCTGGCGATTCGTACGTATCAGCCTTACTTCGCGGATAAACATCGCTATATCAACGATGAGTCCTTTCGTGAGTTCGGTTACAGCGATCAACAGTTCTACGACTCTCTCGGGCGGCCGACTGACACCTTCACTGCCAGAGGCGGATGGCGCCGCCAAACTTACCTCACGTGGTACACCATCAGCGAAGATGAAAATGACCTGGACCAAGAGGTACCGCCAGCACCGTTGAAGGCGACATTACTGGCACAGTTGCGAAGCCGTCGTAAATGACGGCACTCAAGATCGGTTTGCACCAGTACACACCCTCCCTCTTGGTCACAGATCCACGTGGTTTGGTTGTACGCAGCATTGCTCACCATCGACAGGAAGTTGAGGAGCCCATCGCTGAGCAGGTCCAGCGTCAAGTGTTCAATGCCAAGGGGCACCTGTGCCAGCAATGGGACCCGCGTTTATCTGAGCTGAGCGATCTTGCAAACCAGTCCATGCGCTACAGCCTCAGCGGCCAAGTGCTGCTGACCACGAGCGTGGATGCCGGCTGGCGGCTTGCCTGCCATGACGCCGCCGGGCAGTTGCGTGATAGCTGGGACGGGCGCGACACCCATCGGCGCTTTACCTACGATGAATTCATGCGGCCAGTGAATGTTTTCGAGAACGAACCGCCGCTGTGCGTGGAGCGTTTTACCTACGCAGGTGCCGACGAAGAGGCCGCCCGCCACAACCGCTGCGGGCAACTGCTTCGCCACGATGATCAGGCGGGCAGTCTGTGGCATGAAGCATTTGCCCTCAGCGGGCAGCCGCTGAGCGAAACCCGGCGATTCTGCACCGCACTGACGCCGCCCCATTGGCCCGCGTCTGAAGCCGATCTTGAAGACACTACTTACACCACGCGCTGGCGTCACGATGCGCTGGGCGCTGTTATCGAACAAATCGATGCCCTTGAGCACGTGCAACGTTTTGAATTTGATGTGGCCGGGCAACCTTTTGCGTCCTGGCTGGACGACGTTGCCCTGCTCAAAAGCACGACCTACAACGTCTTTGGTCAGGTAGAAATTGAGCTGGCAGGCAACGGCGTCACTACCACGGCCTATTACTCGGCTCGGGACGGTCTGCTGTCCAACCTCAAGGCCAAAAGGTCAGACGGCAAGACGCTACAGGACCTGAACTACCAGTACGATCCGGTAGGCAACATCACCCGCATCGAAGACCTTGCCCAGTCAGTGCAATGGTTTGCCGGGCAGCGTATTCAGGCAGTCAGTACCTTCACCTATGACACGCTCTATCAACTGATCAGCGCCACCGGTCGCGAAAACGCCAGCCAAACCATCGGCCCGGGTCTGCCGGGGCTAGAGATCTTCGGCCCGGTAGATGACAGCCGTTGGCGCACTTACAGCCAGACCTACAGCTACGACAGTGGCGGCAACCTGACCCGGCTCAAGCACGCTGCCGGAGCTGGCAACAGCTGTACCCGCGAAATGGTCGTCGACGCACGCAGCAACCGCAGCCTGTTCAAGGACGGTTCGCCGATAGATTTTGCCAAGGCGTTTGATGCCAACGGCAATCAACAGGCTCTGGCACCGGGCCAACTTATGCAGTGGGACAGCCGCAACCAGTTGCAGCACGTAACGCAGGTGCAGCGCGAAGATCCCGATGGTCAGGACGACGATACGGAAACCTACATTTATGACGGCGGCGGCCAGCGCGTGCGTAAAGTGCGCCGCGCCAAAACCCTTGGCGGTGAACACATCAGCGAAGTGCGCTACTTGCCGGGGCTGGAGATCCGCAGCCGAACGACAGGCGAGCAATTGCACGTGGTGCTTGCCCAAGCGGGGCGTAATGCCGTGCGTTTGTTGAACCGTGATAATGGCCAGCATCAACACCGTTACAGCGTGAACGACCATTTGGGCAGCAGCACGCTGGAGCTGGATCAAAATGGCGAGTTGCTGAGTCAGGAGAGTTACTATCCCTACGGCGGTACGGCTTGGTGGGCGGCCAAAAATGCACTGGAAGCCCGCTACAAAGTGATTCGTTTTTCGGGTAAAGAACGGGATGCAACCGGGTTGTATTACTACGGGTTTAGATATTACGCGCCGTGGTTGCAGCGCTGGATTAATCCGGATCCGGCGGGGGATGTGGATGGATTGAACCACTATCGGTTTGTAGCAAACTCCCCAATACGTCTGACCGATAATGATGGACGAAACTTTGAAGACGCCATTGTCAAAACGCCTTATAGAAGAAAAGAATCTTCAGGACGCTTTTTAATTAGAACTTTGGGAGCACTCAACACTTCTCTGGCAGCAGAAGTTGCTTTTTCTGACGAGATCAACTTAACCGAAGTTCACCCTTTGGACATGTCGGAGTATGTTAATCGCTTTGATGCATTAAGCATGGATGAAAAAGCGGCCATTCGGGGATGGAGCAGTATTGGCGACGCATTTGAATACCATGATTTCATGGATAGCGATGATTACCCGGACGCTATAAGCTACGAACTCAATCAACATCTTGCCGAAAACAAGCCTCTGGATAATAAATTCCGAAAAGCCTATGTAAACTTACAGTCGAGCATTAGCAAACTCACCATTGACAAAGCGGTTCTACTGCGCACGGATGAATACGCACATAGCGATGATATACCGTGGGGCAAGACTATCAACAAAGGTGACATTGTCTCTAATCAAGCATTATTGATGGCGGTTTCGGAAAGTAATTCCTATGCTCAAACCTTGACGGACAGCCCAGAAAAAGAAACGACTACAACACTTGCGCATTATTTGATTAAGAACGCAGAGGCTGCCCCTCTTGTCTATGGAATAGCGTCTCCTGTACTTGAAGAGTATGAGCGACTAATAGCACCACACACCTATTTTGAGGTGGAAGATATAGCCTACGCAGAAAAAATCGACACACAGGGAAACGTAAATAACTCATTTATGAAAAGAATCGGCGTTGTGCTAAAACAACTAAAAAATTATAGCGGCCCGGCCAAAAACATACATACAGGTCGATAGCTTGACGTTTGTTCGATAAGTCATTCGTCTTGTCTATACACAGGATTGATTAAGGTGTTGACCTGATCGAAAGGCAGAGCGAACCTAAGCCTCGCCAAACAAGGCCGAAAACCGCGGGCAACCGGGGCGCATATCGCCTCATCCCACGCCTGCGACACTGCGTGATCACTTGGGATTGAAGCGTCCGGCCAACCGGGATGCAGGGTCTCTACCTTCTCAACACGAGACTTTTCGATGACTTATACCGCAGCCGAAAACCGCTATGAATCCATTCCTTATCGCCGCGTAGGCCGCAGCGGGCTGGTGCTGCCAGCCCTGTCCCTGGGGCTGTGGCACAACTTTGGCGACAGCACGCCCATCGACACCCAGCGCGCCTTGCTGCGCACCGCTTTCGACTTGGGCATCAACCACTTTGACCTCGCCAACAACTATGGCCCGCCGTATGGCAGTGCCGAGATCAATTTTGGCCGTTTGCTGCGCGAAGACTTCAAGCACTACCGCGATGAGTTGATCATCTCCAGCAAAGCAGGCTGGGACATGTGGCCCGGCCCTTACGGCCAGGGCGGCGGCTCACGCAAGTACGTGCTCGCCAGCCTTGACCAGAGCCTGCAGCGCCTGGGCCTGGACTACGTCGATATTTTCTACTCGCACCGCTTCGATCCGGACACCCCGCTGGAAGAAACCGCCAGCGCCCTGGCCACCGCGGTACAACAAGGCAAGGCGCTGTACATCGGGATTTCGTCGTACTCCGGGGTCAAAACCCGTGAAATCGCGGCGCTGCTCAAAGAGTGGAAAGTACCGCTGCTGATCCACCAACCGGCGTACAACCTGTTGAATCGCTGGGTGGAAAAGGACCTGCTGGACACCACCGAAGAACTCGGCACCGGGGTGATTGCTTTCACTCCGCTGGCGCAGGGTTTGTTGACGGACAAATACCTCAATGGCATTCCGGCTGATGCGCGGGTCAATCGCCCGGGTGGTGGTTCGTTGCAGAGCAAGCACTTGTCTGAAAGCAACATTGCCCATGTACGCGCGCTCAACGAGATCGCCAAACGCCGTGGTCAGAGCCTGGCCCAACTGGCACTGGCCTGGACCCTGCGTGACCCGCGCGTGACCTCGGCACTGATTGGCGCAAGCCGCCCTGAGCAAATTGTCGAAAACGTCGGTGCGTTGCAAAACCTGGCGTTCAGCGCAGAAGAACTGGCCGAAATCGACCGCTTTGCCCAGGAAGGCGGGATCAACCTATGGGAAAAACCGTCAACGGCTGAATAACCCACTCTTTTGACGGTGGGAGCGGGCTTGCTCGCGATACAGACAACGCGGTGTCATTGACGTCCGCGTGCGCCCTATCGCGAGCAAGCCCGCTCCCACCAAAAGAGTGAAGCCGTTACAACCCGCGTTCAGCCAACCGCGCCGCCAACGCCTTGGCCTGCAAGGCCACATCGGTCACGGCGGTACTTTCCCACCATTCGCCACGCAACGGCGGGCCCATGGCAAACAGGCGTTTCGCCGGTTCCGACTGCGCATTGAGCACAGCCCCTGACGGATCAGCGGCGATACCCAGGCCCAGGTTGCCCGCACGAATCAAACCCCGCTCCAACAACTGACGCGGCAAGGCTTTATCGACCCGACGCCAGTCGTATTCAATGCCGGTGGAGTTGATCAGGCCATCCCCTTCAACCAGCCTCACCTGCGCCTGCCCACGATAGCGCAGGCGAATCCGCGGACGCCCGTCAGCGCTGACCTCCACGCCCTGCAGTGACGCGGCATTGATGGTCAAGCGCCCTTCCCCCAACAGTTGCTCCAGCAAGGCATTACCCTGGGGCGGGGAACGGTGGTGATGGCTTTCCCACCACGGCCGCACATGGCGCACAAACTGGCGGCGCTGAACATCACTGGCCTGGCTCCACAACCGACCGATATGCACGCGCACGGTGTCCAGCGGTGCCTGCCAATCAATGCCCGCCGCCTCGGCCAGCTCACACTGGCGACGCAACGCCCGGAGCAATTGTAACGGGCTGCGAATCTCCGGATCCCGGGTCAAAAAGTCTTCCCAGGCCGGTGGCTGACGCCGCACATGCGGCAACAGGCCGTGCCGTGAAAATACCTCGATGGAGCCTCGATGCCCGGCCCGATTCAACGACTCAAGCGCATCGACCATGGTCAGCCCGGAGCCAATGATCAGCACCCGTGCATCCACCGGCAAACCGCGCAATGCCTGAACATCCCAAGGGTCCAGCGCCGCTGCATTAAGGCCGCTGGACTGGCGCTGCGCCGTACGCGCGGCCGGGAACATGCCGGTGGCCAACACGGCCACCGCCGCCTGCAACTGACGCCCATCCTTGAGGGTCACCTGAACCCGGTTTTGCTCGGTTTGCAGGTCGATGGCTTCGTCACGCACATGGGTCAGGCTTGAGCCTTGCGCCGAACCGGTGGCCAATGCTTCGGCCAGCCGCTGCTGGGCATACTGGCCAAACAGCCCGCGTGGCGGGAACAGGTGCTCGACCGGCACGTCCTGCAACGCCGACTCAGGCCAGCCGCCGCTTGCAATATGCGCTTTGAGCCAACGCGTCAGATCGTCGGCATCGTCCGGGTCAATGCTCATGCGCGCCGCATTGCCGTTCAGGGTGTGCCCCAGTTCTGTGGCACTGTAAGCCTCGCCCCGCCCCAGTTCGACCCGCGGCTCGACCAGTACGATATTCCGGGCACCCGGCAAACGCAGCAATTGCATGGCCAGCAAGGTGCCGCTCAGGCCACCGCCAACAATCAACACATCGGCCTCGCGGATGGCAGGCGTTGCCTGTCCGCCTTGTGGCTCACTCATGGGTATTCTCTCTTTTGAAGACAGCTCATCACGCACGTTCTTTTTCACGCGCCCGGTTCAGTTCGCCGAGGTTACGGTAGCCGGCACCGGGGTGCCAATCCGCCAGTTTCGGGCCTTCGCCAAACAGTTTCTCGCGCAATGTACCCGGCGCATATTCCTTTTTGTACACCCCGCGCTTTTGCAACTCCGGTACCAGCAACTCCACCGCGTCGATAAAGGTTTCGTGGGTCACGGCATAAGCCAGGTTGAACCCGTCGACGTCGGTCTCGGCCACCCACTCTTCAAGCAGGTCGGCCACGGTTTCCGGGCCGCCGACAAACAACGGGCCAAAACCACCGATACCCACCCAGTCGGCCAGCGCATTTGGCGTCCAGATCGTGTTCGGATCGGCAGTCGAGAAGGTTTCCACTGCCGACTGGATGGCGTTGGTATGCACGTGCTTGAGCGGTTCGTCAGGCTTGAACTGGCTGAAGTCGATACCGGTCCAGCCTGAAATCAAGGCCATCGCCCCTTCGTAGCTGACGTAGCTTTTGTACTCTTCGAACTTGGCTTTGGCCTTGGCGTCGGTCTCACCGACGATCACCGTTTGCAGGTTGAAAATCAGGATTTTCGACGGGTCACGGCCCGCCTCGGCAGCACGACGGCGAATATCGGCCACGGTCTTTTTCAACAAGGCCTTGGACGGCGACGCCACAAACACGCACTCGGCATGTTCAGCGGCAAACTGCTTGCCACGGCTGGAGGCGCCGGCCTGGTACAGCACCGGCGTACGCTGCGGCGATGGCTCACAGAGGTGAATGCCGGGCACCTGGAAATGCTCGCCGACATGCTGGATCTCATGGATTTTGCTCGGATCACTGAATACCCGGCGCTCACGGTCACGCAAGATCGCGCCGTCTTCCCAGCTGCCTTCCCAGAGCTTGTAGCAAACCTCCAGGTATTCCTCGGCGAAGTCGTAGCGCGAGTCGTGGGCCGTCTGGGTTTTTTGCCCGAGATTCTTGGCCCCGCTTTCCAGGTATGAGGTCACGATGTTCCAGCCGGCACGGCCCTTGGTCAGGTGATCAAGCGTGGACAGACGCCGGGCGAACGGGTACGGGTGCTCAAACGACAACGACGCAGTCAGGCCAAACCCCAAATGCTCAGTGACCATCGCCATGGGTGGAATCAGTTGCAGCGGGTCATTGACGGGCACTTGCGCCGCCTGACGAATCGCTGCCTCGCCGTTGCCGCGATAAACATCGTAAATGCCCTGCACGTCGGCGATAAACAAGCCGTCAAACTTGCCGCGCTCGAGGATTTTTGCCAGATCGGTCCAGTATTCCAGGTCCTTGTATTGCCACGAACGATCACGCGGGTGCGCCCACAGGCCGGGCGACTGGTGGCCCACACAGTTCATGTCGAAAGCGTTGAGACGAATTTCACGGGACATCTGTTTACTCCTGAAGCTGAGGCGGTATGACGCCGTTCAAACGGTAGTTACCAATAATCCGGGCCTGCCAGCGCAAGGGTTCGCGGCCTTCCAGAGAAGGCGACGGCGAACGGCTGCCAGTGAGTTCTTGCTGCACGTTGCCCACCGCCTGCAACGCTTCGGCGCTGGCGAGCACGGCTTCGGCCGTCGCCACCAGGGTCTCGGCAGCCGGGCCAACAAAGTGTTGCGCACGCAGATATAGGGCTTCGGCCACGTCGAGGCGAATGTTCAGGTCGCCAAACTTGCCGATGATGTACGGGTCGTCCACGGCCTTGCTTAAGCCGCTGAGCGCCCACGGTTGGGCCTGTTCGCGAACGAATGTGAGGGTCTTCTCCAGGCCTTGTCGGGCCAGACGCAGGTCTTCGGCCGCTGCTGCAAGCTGGTTGGGCAAAGCGATTGCCGGGCTGTTCATGGTGGTGAGTCCTCTATCAGTTCCAGGCATGGCGTGGAGGCAGAATGCCGTTGAGCAGACGATTGCCGATCAGGTGGTATTTCCAGCGCGCCGGGTCATGCAGGGTGTGAGTGCGGGCGTTGCGCCAAAAGCGGTCGAGGTTGTGTTTGCCGAGCACCGAGCGCGTACCGGCCAGCTCGAACAGCTTGCTGCTGGCGAGCAAGGCGATCTCGGCTGAAAGCACTTTGGCCTGAGCCACAATCACCGAGGCTTCAGCCACGCTCTCTTCGCTGGGCGAGCGCAACGCATGGTCAATGGCCCGCCCGGCCTTGGCCAGAATCGCGTCGGTGCCGTGCAGGCGCCATTGCAAATCGCCAATGGCGGCAATCGTGTAAGGGTCTTGCCAGCCGTGATCCAACTGGCTGTCGACCCACGGGCGGGACAACCGCGCATGAATCAGCGCCTGTTCAAAGGCGCCATGGGCAATGCCGGTGTCCACTGCCGCCTGAATGATTTGCGAGATCGGACCGTCTGCCGTGGGCTCTTCAAAGGCTTTGTACGCCGGGATCACGGCACTCAATGGCACGCGCACGCCTGCCAATACCGCACCACCACTGGCGGTGGTGCGTTGGCCGAAACCGTCCCAACTGTCAATGATGGTCAGCCCCGGATTGTCGCGCTCGACGAAGGCGATAAAGGGACGATTCTGTTCATCCACGCCCACCGCCGGGACGATATGGGCGAACAGTGCACCGGTGCAGTAAAACTTCTCACCGTCGACCACAGCATGCTCGTCTTCAAAGCGGATCCGGGTCTGAAAGGCGCCGACATTTTTGCTCTTGGATTCTGAAAAGGCGTTGCCGAAACGCCAGCCCTCCAGGGCTTTGCCGTAGTAGTAACGCTTTTGCTCTTCGCTGCCGGTGTGCAGCAGGATATCCAGCACGCCCAAGTGGTTTTGCGGGATTTGCCCCAGGGACGAGTCGGCAGCCGAAATGATCTTGATCACCTCGGCAACGGTGACATACGACACCCCGGCCCCACCGTAGGCCTTGGGCACCGTAATGCCCCACAGGCCACTGGCGGCAAACAGATCCAGCTCGGCCACCGGCAAACGCCGGTCCCGGTCACGCACCGAGGCTTCTTCAGCAAAACGCACCGCCAGGGCTTTGGCGATCTCGATGGCCTCGGCATCCGAGGCGATCACATGGGCCTTGGCAGGGGGTGATACAGAAATGCTCATGGGCAGACTCCAATCCAGTGGAAAACACTGAAGTCCCCATTGCACAGGTCGTGCCGTTTTTAAATATCGTTATAAATCAGATAGTTATTAAATTTAACGTTGAACAGATAACAACAACTCACGTGCAATCTGTCCACTTGCTGTTGGCTAAGCAACAGTTGCCATAGCAACACATACCTGTAGGACCGAGCTCGCCTCGCGATCTTTTGATCTTCAAAAAAGATCGCAAGGCAAGCCCGGAGCGGTGCTGTTGGATTGGCGTACAACGTGTTAATCCACTGTTGGAAAGCCAACAGTTGGGCTGGCAAAAACACATCAAACGCCCGGATTATCGGCTTGCGACTTAACGGCACAGAGTGTGCAACGGACATGCCAGTGACCTTTATTTATGCAGGAGCATTGTCATGAGTCAAAACCCTCTGTCCGTCGGCACCGACTACGAAACGCTGGCCAATCGTTTTCGCCCACTGTTCCGGCAAATCGCCGCCGGGACGGTGGAGCGCGAGCAGGCACGCGACCTGCCTTTTGAGCCGATACGCTGGCTGAAAGAGGCCGGGTTTGGCGCCGTGCGGGTGCCCGTGGAGTTCGGCGGCGCGGGGGCTTCAATCAGCCAGCTGTTCCAGTTGCTGATCGAACTGGCTGAGGCCGACTCGAACATTGTGCAATCGCTGCGTGGCCATTTTGCCTTTGTCGAAGACCGCCTCAATGCTCCACCGAGCCCGGCGCGGGATGCCTGGTTTGCGCGTTTTGTAGCGGGGGATCTGGTGGGCAACGGCTGGACCGAAATCGGCGCGGTTAAAATCGGCGAGGTCATCACTAAAGTGCGCCCGGCAGGCGAGAATTTTGTGCTCAACGGCGCCAAGTATTACAGCACCGGCAGCATTTTTGCCGACTGGGTGGACGTCTACGCGCAGCGCTCGGACAACGGCGCCGATGTGATTGCCATCGTCGATGCCCGTCACTCAGGCGTCAGCCACAGCGATGACTGGGACGGCTTTGGCCAGCGCACCACCGGCAGCGGCACGTCGCTGTATGTCGAGGTACCGCTGAGCGCCGAGCAGGTGATCCCGTTCGAAACCCGCTTCAAATACCAGACCGCGTTTTACCAGTTGGTCTTGCTGGCAGTGCTGGCCGGGATTGGCCGTGCCGTGGAGCGCGATGTGGCCCATGAAGTGCGCACCCGCAAGCGCGTGTTCAGCCAGGGCTCTGCCGATACCACCCACGGCGACCCGCAAATACAGCAGGTGGTGGGGCAAATCTCGGCACAGGTCTACGCCGCCGAAGCGGCCACCCTGCGCTCGGCCGAACCGCTGCAGCGCGCTTACCTTGCGCGTTTTGCCAACGATGCCGAAGCCGAACGCCAGGCCAATATCGACGCCGAAATTGAAACGTCCAAGGCTCAGGTCGTGGTCTCGGAACTGGTACTGCGGGCAACCACCGACCTGTTCAATGCACTAGGTGCCTCGGGGGTCAGCATCAACAAGTCGCTGGACCGTCACTGGCGCAACGCCCGCACCGCCGCTTCGCATAACCCGTGGATCTTCAAGGCACGGATCATCGGCGACTGGGTGGTCAACGGCATCGAACCCAAATACGTCTGGCAGATTGGCAACAGCGTAAAAAGTTAAAAGACGTAGTCGCTGACGAGGCACGAGGCTGCGATGCGGGCCGCAGGACCGCCGTCAGAGGGGTCGCTTCGCAACCCATCGCAGCCTCGTACCTCGGCAGCGACTACAGGTTTTTGAACAGTTCAAGCGTGGGTCAAATACCAGCGCCAGTCCTGCTCACCCACTTCAGCGTTGAACAGCCGGTACTCCTGCCACTTGATAGCCAGGTAGACCTTGATAAACCCCTCCCCCAGCGCTTCCCGTGCCCAGCTTGAACGCTCCAGTGCCAACAGCGCAGTGAGCCAGTCGGTGGGCAGAAAGTCAGTCGCCTGCTCATAGCCATTACCTACAATCGGCGCCCCCGGATCGATCTGCTGACGGATGCCGAGATGGATCCCTGCCAGCAACGCAGCCGCCGCCAGATACGGGTTGGCGTCGGCGCCGCAGATACGGTGCTCGATGTGCCGACTCTGCGCAGGGCCACCGGGCACGCGAAATGACACGGTGCGGTTGTTCACCCCCCAACTCTTGGCCAGTGGCGCATAACTGCTGGCCTGAAAGCGCCGGTACGAGTTGGCGTGAGGGCAAAAGATCGCCAGCGAATCCGTCAGGGAGTGCATCATCCCGCCGATGGAGTGACGCAGCAGCGGCGTACCGTGCGGGTCATCACTGGCGTAGAGGTTATGCCCCTGTTCATCGGCCATACTCACGTGCAGGTGCAAACCGCTGCCTGCCTGATCGCTGAACGGCTTGGCCATAAAACAGGCCTGTAGCCCGTGCTTGTTGGCCACCCCTTTGACCAATCGCTTGTAGCGCACGCCTTCATCGATGGCCTGCAGTGCGTCGAAACGATGCTCAAGGGTCAGCTCGACCTGACCGGGCGCGTACTCGGAAATTGCCGTGCGCACCGGCAAGCCTTGCGCTTCGCAGGCGGCATACAGGTCGTCCAGAAACGGCTGTAGCTGCTCCAGCTCGTAAATCCCGTAGACCTGCGGCACCTGCGGGCGCGCGCCATTGGCTTGCAGTGCCGGTTGCGGGCGGCCATTGGCGTCACGTTGGCGGTCGAGCAAATAAAATTCCAGCTCAACCGCCATCACCGGGTGGTAACCGTCGGCCTTGAGCCGGTCAATGGTCTGCGCAAGCACATGCCGGGGATCGGCCGGGGCTGCTGGCAAGCCCTGTTCGGGGTGCATGCTCACTTGCAACTGGCCGGTCGGCGTGGTGCGCCAGGGTTGTACGGTCAGGCTGCCGGGCAACGGGTATGTCCAGCAGTCTGCGTCGGCCACGTCCCAGACCAGCCCGGTGCTTTCAACGTCTTCACCCAGAAGGGTCAACGCCAGAATCGAACTGGGCAGCGGTCGCCCATTGTCGTAAATGGCCAGCAGTTCATCGCGGTGCAGCAACTTGCCACGCGGCACGCCGTTGGCGTCGATCAGGAACAGCTCGATGCTGCGCATCTGCGGGTTGGCAGCCAAAAAGGCTTCAGCTTCTTTTCTATCGGCAAACTGCATATCAAACCTCGTGAGTGGCGACGCGGGCACCCGGCAACGCCAGCAAGATGCTTAGCGCTTGATCCAGTTCGCCAATTAAACGTTCGACGTCCGCCGCGCTGGTGGACGGACAGCACAGGGTCATGTTGTGGAACGGCGTGATGAGGATCCCGCGGTTGATCAGGTACAGGTGCAAGGCCATTTGCAGGCTGTCGTGGAACGCTGCCTCGGCTTGCGCGCCGGTTTTAGGGGGCGTGGCACAGAACTGAAACTCGCAACGCGCGCCCAACTCTGTCACCGACCAGTGCAGGCCGTGCTGTTTAAACACTCCCCGCAGCCCTTGGGCCAGATCGGCTGCCAGCGGCAAGATGTGCCGGTAGGCCTGTTCGGTCATGACCTCCTGCAAATTGGCGCGCATGCAATGCATGGCCAGGGCATTGGCTGACAGGGTCGTGCCCATGCCGCTGTGGCCATGCCCGGTACTTTGCTCAGTGTTTTGCTGTTGCACGGCCTGCATCCCCGCCGCGACTTCTTGGGTAAACCCGAATACCGCGCAGGGCACGCCCCCTGCAATCGGTTTGCCGACCACAAAAAAGTCCGGCTGCAAGTCCCACAGGCGGGTACAACCGCCCATGCCGGTGGAGATGGTGTGGGTTTCATCGATGATCAGCAGGCTGCCATAGCGGCGCGTCAGTTCACGGCACTTTTGCATAAAGCCGTCAGTGGGCAGGACCATGCCGATATTGGTCATCGCCGGTTCGCACAACAGCGCGCAAACATCGCCCTGAGCCAGCGCCGCCTCAAGGGCGTCGACGTCATTGAACGGGATCGAGCGGCTGAACTGGGTCAGGTCGTAGGCCTGGCCGACCAGGCCGGAACGATGCACCGTGGCGCCCTCGCGATTGCGCACCATCACGTCATCCACGGTGCCGTGGTAGCAGCCGTCGAACACCAGCAGTGTCTTGCGTTGGGTGATCGCCCTCGCCCAGCGCACCACGTAGCGGTTGGCATCGGTGGCCGTGGCGGTCACCTGCCAATACGGCAAGCCAAAGCGCTCGGCAAGCAGCTCGCCGCAGACCACTGCATCTTCGCCGGGGAGCATAGTGGTCAGGCCTCTGTGGGCTTGCTCGATCATGGCGCGGGCAATCGGCTCGGGGGAATGTCCGAACATGCTGCCGGTATCGCCCAGGCAAAAATCGACGTATTCATGACCGTCCACATCAGTGAAACGTGCGCCTTTGGCCTGCTGCACAAACAGCGGCGTGGGCATTGACCAGTCACTCATCCAGTGCATGGGCACGCCGTTATACAGGTTGGCCCGGGCCCGCTCTGCCAGCGCAATCGACTTGGGGTTGTTCTCGATGAAACGCTCGCGTTCGGCCGCTGCGAACACTTCAACCGCTGCTTCGCTAATTCCACTGATCGACATGCTTAAGTCCTTTTTGCTGCGTGTTGTTGTTAGTTGCCAGCCGAGAGGCCGCAATCGATGACCAGGTCGGCGCCGGTAATCGAGCGCGCACCGGGCTGGCTCAAGAAAAACGCCAGTTCGGCTATTTCCTGCGCCTGAATAAAACGCGCACGCGCGCCCTGCGGGTACTTGTCCAGCAAGGCCCGGTAATAGCCTTGTGTATCGCCCTGGCCGTATTGCTCGGCCTGAAACCTGAGCATCGGGGTCTCGATATCTCCGGGGGAAATCGCGTTGCAACGCACGCCAAAGGGTGCCAAGTCCAGCGCCAGGGTTTTGCTCAGCAACGTCACCCCGCCTTTACTGGCGCAATACGCGGCGGCGTTTTTATTGCCTTGGCGACCGGCATCGCTGGAAATATTCACGATGCTGCCTTCAGATTCCTTTAAATACGGAATGGCCGCAGCGCACATAAAAAAAGTGCCCTTGAGGTTCACATCCAGCACCAGATCAAAGTCTTCTTCGCTGCATTCCTCTACCGGGCCTTCACGCCAGACACCGGCGGCGTTGATCAGCACATCCAGACGCCCCATGGCCGCCACGGCAGCGGCAACCACCGCTTTACACGCTGCGGGGCGGCGAATATCGGCTTGGTAGTCAACCTCTAAAGCCGCGAGGTCGGTGGCGAAGACCTTGCAGCCCTGCTTTGTAAAATGCTCAACCAGCGCTCGCCCGACGCCGCCTGCGGCACCGGTCACCAACACTGAAACAGTGGACTCAGACATTCAGGGCGCCTTGTTTTCGATCAGACAGTTGCCGCCATCCACCACCAGCACTTCGCCGGTGATATAGCTGGCCTCGGATGACGCCAAAAACGCCACGGCGCTGGCCACTTCTCGCGGGTCGCCTGCACGCCCTATGGGCACGTAACGTGCAGCTTCTGCTTCTTCGGGCGTGCTGGAGCCGGTGGCGATCCAGCCGGGGGCCACCGCATTGACGGTAATGCCGTGGCTGGCCACTTCCAGGGCCAGCCCCATGTTCATTCCGAGCATCCCGGCCTTGGCCGCGCTGTAAGCCGACTCGCCAGGGTTGCTGCCGCGCGTGCCGGTGGTCGAGCTGATATTGACGATGCGCCCGTAGCCACGGGCTTTCATGCCCGGCAACACGGCGCGGGTGAGCAAAAAGGCACTGGTCAGGTTGCGCGCCAGCGACAGGTTCCAGGTGTGCAAATCCATGCTCGCCAGTTCACTGAACGGTTCCGGGCTGCCCTGCATGGCCATGCCGGCGTTGTTCACCAAAATATCGATGCGCTCCCAAAGGCTTTCAGCCCACTGCCCCAGCTCATGCACTTGATGTTCATCGGTCAGATCAGCGACCCGGCCGTGGGCGTCAAAGCCTTCTGCTCGCAGCTCTGCGACCCGCTCAGCAATGCGCGCGCTGCTGGCAGTAATGATCAGCTTGACCCCGGCCGCCCCCAGCCTGCGGGCAATGGCCATGCCGATACCCCGTTCGCTACCGGCGCCACTGACGAGCGCGACGCGCCCCTGATCAATCGCGTTGAACATGCTGCGCTCCACTTGCGGTTGTGATGGGACTGGAATTTAGGTTCATAAAGCTGATAAAAAAAGACGATTATCATCAACAAAACTGACAACCCATGGCCTTTACCAGCGAAACACTCAAGGTTTTCCTCGCCGTCGTCGACAGCGGTTCGTTTTCTGCAGCAGCGCGCAAGCTCGGGCGCGTGCCCTCGGCGGTGAGCATGGCGGTGTCACAACTGGAGGCCGAACTGGACCTGGTGCTGTTCGACCGCTCGACCCGGAAAGCCATCCCCACCCCCGCTGCCCGCGCATTGGAGCCGCAGGCCAGACAGGTCGCCAGCCAATTGAACCTGCTCGATGCCCATGCCTTGCAACTGCATCAAGGGCTGGAGCAACGCTTTATCGTGGCCATGGCCCCGGAGCTGCAAACCGGGGTCTGGAGCCGCCCGCTGGCGACGCTGGCCAAAGAATTTCCCACCCTGGAAATCGAAATCCGCTCAGCTTCGCAGTCCCAGGCCATCCGCATGCTGCACGAGGGCACGGTGCAACTGGCGCTGGTTTTTGAGCGTCCGGGTATTGATGAGCGCGAAACCTTTCTCGAGGCCGGCAGCCAGTTGCTGGTGGCCGTGGTGTCGCCAGACCACCCTGCGGGTGGCGAGCAGAAAAGCCCGCTGCGTGAAGAAGAGCTGGTCAATACCCGGCAGATTATCGTCGCCACCGACGAGCCCACCGGCTCCGACCCGCGGGTGGTGCTGTCACGCCGTGTGTGGTTGAGCGACAGCTACCTAGCGACTCTTGATCTGGTACAAGCCGGGGTCGGCTGGGCATGGTTGCCGCGACCGTTGGTGCAACCCTTGATTGCAACCGGTGCGCTGACCGAAGTGGTGTTTGACAACATGGCCAGCCAGATGCGCTTGTGGGTTGACATTGTCTGGGTCAAAAACCGTCCGCTGGGATTAGGCGCCAGCCGTTACCTGGCGCTGATGCGTGAGATGGTCAACAGCGAACCGCGCCGCTCGTAGATTGGCACCACCGTCACCTGATCTGCCGCCCCGTCTTCAACGCCGAGCTGTCGCGTAGCAAACAGGCCACCGATAATCGACAGCATCACCCAATCGGTTCCCTCTCCTTCGGGAGAGGGACTCTTGGATCAAAAGATCGCGAGGCAAGCTCGCTCCTACAGAGGGGTTATGTGCCTCGTTCGAAAATCGCGCCTTCGATGCCCAGCACTTCGCGGGTGTCGGCATAGATGCCCACGCCCTTCTCCCAGACTTTTTTGATCGCGCCATCCGCGCAGCGAATGCGATAGCTCAATTCAAACGGTTCGCAACGCGTCAGGGCGTATTGCACTTCGCGCCAGACGTAATCGGCATCCTGTTCCAGGATCAAGCTGTTGTAGGTGAATTCATGGTTGTCCACCAGACGCTCCGGCGGGTAGCCGGTCAGGCGCAAGCACCCGGCGCTGACAAACTCCATGGTCCAGTCGCGGTTGTTGCGCCCGCGATAGATCAACCCCGGCATGCTGTCGAGCAAACTCGCGCTGCTGCGCTGGCTGGCTTGCAGGGCAATCTCGCGGCGTTTGTGCGCGGTGACGTCGCCTGCCACCAGATAAAACCCGCCAGGCCCACGCTTGAGGCTCACCTCCAGCCAGCGCAATTCGCCTGAGGGGTGAACAAAGCGCAAGCGCTGGCTGAACGTGGTGGCCGGGCGCCGTTGCAGTTCTAGCAGGGCCTGGCGCCATAACGAGCGGTCTTCACGGTGTACGTAGTCGATCAGGTTGCGCTGCGCCGACGGCTGGTCCATCAACTCGACCCAGGCCCGGTTGAAATGAACGATTTGCCCGTTGTCGCGCAGCTCCAGCAGCGCCGCCGCAAAACCATCCATCAGCGCCCACGACGGCACCTGCGGCTGTGTTTCTCGTCGTTCCATCATTTAATGTCGCTCCTCGGACCGGTTCGATGCCCCGTTATGCACCCAGGCTGCCAGTTCGAGGCGTGAGTGCAAACTGAGCTTTTGCAGCAAATTCTTCACGTAGATTTTCACTGTGCCGTCGCTGATCCCGAGTTTGCGGCCGATCTGTTTATTGCTCATGCCCGCCGCAATCAGCGCCAGAGTCTGGCCTTCGCGCTCGGTCAGGTGACTTGTGTCCAACGGATCGCACGCACTCACCGCCTCGTTTTGATCGGCGAGCAAAGCAATCAAGGTGGAATCCAGAACAATCGCGCCCTTGTTGCAATTGCGCATGTAGGCCAGCAAGGCATCGGGTTCGGTTTCCTTGAGTACATAACCGTTGGCGCCCAAGCGCAAGGCGCTGAGCAACTCGCTACGGTCCATGGACGCGGTCAGCACCACGATCTGGCACTCCAGGCGCAACTGGCGCAGTTCGTCGAGCACTTGCAAGCCGCTCAGGCCGGGCATGTGCAAATCCAGCAGGACTTGCTGCGGTGCCAGGCTGACGGCCAGGTTGATGCCCTCGCGCCCACTGGCAGCCTGCCCGACCACTTCGAAGTCGTCACTGGCACTGAACAGCTGCGCCAGGCCCTTGCGAAACAGCGGATGATCATCGATCAGCAATAAGGTGGTGCTCTGCATCGAAACTCCCCTCTGGCACGTCTGGATGGCCGACCAGCGCAAGGTGCACACGCACCCCGTGCGGGCGGTTGGCGTCGATGCTCAAACGTGCGCCAATGCTGGCCGCCCGCTCACGAATGATCGCCAGACCAAAATGGTTTTCTTCACCGGATGCAGGGCTCAGGCCGATGCCGTCGTCTTCGACCGACACCGATACCTCGCCGCCCTGGCTTTGCCGCAGTTCAATGCGCACATGCCGCGCGTGCGAGTGGCGCACTGCATTGGCCAGCGCCTCGCGGATGATCTGCAGCACCTGCAATTCGGTTTCCGCGCTCAAGGCGTTGTCGGCCAAGCGGTTATCCAGCTCGAAGACGATGATGCAACGCCGGGAAAACTCTGCCACCGAGTCTGCCAGGGCCTGGCGCAACGAGCGTCCGTCCATGGTCAGGCGGGCG
>NZ_WIVR01000041.1:0-46080 GCF_009600525.1 Pseudomonas sp. FSL R10-1350 | reverse complement strand
TGTCCCCTTCGTCTAGTGGCCTAGGACACCGCCCTTTCACGGCGGTAACAGGGGTTCGAGTCCCCTAGGGGACGCCACGATTACCCGCTCTGCGGGATTTTTAAGGGTCATTCATTAATTGAATGGCCCTTTTGTTTTTCTGGCGTTCGGCCATTTCCATTCCTTTTGCCTTTGCCATCAGTCCGGGCCTGCCTCAGCGCAGACCGGGTGCGTTACACTGCGCGCTTTATTTGTAGGCAGGGAGACTGGCATGAATTGGGATCTGGCGACGCCGTTCATCATTGATCTGCAGGTGCAGAGCGAAGACATCGACGGTTTTGGCCATGCCAATAACGCCGCCTATGTGGTTTGGCTGGAGCGCTGCGCCTGGCGGCATTCCCAGCGCCTTGGGCTGGATTTGACCGAATACCGCAGGCTCGACCGGGCCATGGCGGTGGCGCGCCACGAAATCGATTATCTGGCCAGCGCCTATGAAGGGGATGAGCTGCAGCTCGCGACCTGGATTGTCGATTTTGACAAGCGCCTGCGTCTGACCCGGCACTTTCAATTGATCCGGCCAAGTGATGGCGCGACCTTGCTGCGCGCGCAAACCACGTTTGTCTGTATCGAACTGTCGACGGGCAAGCCCAAACGCCTGCCGCCGGAGTTTCTGGAAGGCTACGGTTCGGCGGTCGTGGCGCCCTGAACGAGATACCGGTTGATCACATAACCCCGTAAACTTGCGCACGTTTTTTTATGAGAGTCACCCATGCAAATTGCTTTGGCGCCGATGGAGGGGTTGGTCGACAACATCCTGCGTGATGTCCTGACCCGCACCGGCGGTATTGATTGGTGTGTGACCGAATTTATTCGGGTCACTGAACGGCTGTTGCCCGAAGCCTATATCCACAAGTTCGCCCCTGAGCTGCAACACGGTGCCAAAACCCGTGCTGGCGTGCCCCTGCGCGTGCAACTGCTGGGTTCTGACCCCGCGTGTCTGGCGGACAACGCGGCGCTGGCCTGCCAATTGGGCAGCGAGGTCATCGATCTCAACTTTGGCTGCCCGGCCAAGACCGTGAACAAGTCCCGTGGCGGGGCGGTGCTGCTCAAAGAGCCTGAGCTGCTGCATGCGATTTTGCTGCAGGTGCGCCGTACGGTGCCGGCGCATATCCCGGTGACGGCCAAGATGCGCCTGGGCTTCGATACGCCCGACAGCGCCAATGAATGCGCGATTGCCCTGGCTGAAGGGGGCGCCAGCCAGATCGTGGTGCATGCACGGACCAAAATGGACGGCTACAAGCCGCCTGCGCATTGGGAGTACATCGCCCAGGTGCAAGAGGCGGTCAAGGTGCCGGTGTTTGCCAATGGCGATATCTGGTCGGTTGAAGACTGGCGCCGTTGCCGCGAAATCAGCGGGGCTGAAGACATCATGCTCGGTCGCGGTCTGGTGTCGCGCCCGGACCTTGCCCGGCAAATCGCCGCTGCGCGGGCGGGCGAAGAGGTGGTTGAAATGACCTGGGCGGATTTACAACCGATGATCCGCGACTTCTGGGCGCAAGCTGAGGCGCAACTGACGCCGCGTTCGGCGCCGGGGCGGCTCAAGCAGTGGTTGGCCATGTTGACGCGCAACTACCCTGAAGCGGTGGTGCTGTTCAATGCCATGCGCCGCGAAACCGACTGTGAAAAGGTTCGGCATCTGGTCAACAACCCGCCTGTGGAAGGCGCGTAAAAAATTTCAAAAAAGCCTCTTGAAATGATTTTGCTGATCCCTACTTAGGGGTTAAGCGATGCCGAAACCGGGTCGCTAAGACAAAATCTCGCTGAAATCAGGAGGCTAAATTATGAACACCGCATTTTCTCTGGCGCCACTGTTCCGTAATTCTGTCGGTTTTGACCGTTTTAGTGATCTGTTTGAAACCGCGCTGCGCAACGACTCCAGCGCTGGCTATCCACCCTACAACGTCGAAAAGCACGGTGATGACAGCTATCGCATCGTGATCGCGGCAGCAGGGTTTACCCAGAATGATCTGGACCTGCAAGTTGAAAAAGGTGTGTTGAGCGTCAGCGGCAGCAAACGTGAAACCTTCGGTGACAACACCGAAAGCAGCGCTGAAAAACCAGCATCAGGCGTGACCTACTTGCATCAGGGCATCGCGCAACGGGCATTCAAACTGTCCTTCCGTCTCGATGACCACATCGAGATCAAAAACGCGAACTTGAGCAATGGCTTGCTGAGCATCGACCTGCAGCGGGTGGTGCCCGAAGAAGCAAAAGCCAAACGCATCCCGATCAACAGTGGGGATCAACAGCCTGCTCTGCAAAACTGATGTGAGTCTGTGCTGGAACCCCGTCTTATAGGCGGGGTTCTTTTTTGCAGGAGGAGGGGGGAGATTGCAACGGATCTGCAAGCGCGTGTTTCTATCGCCCGAAAGGGCCCAAAGCTTCAACTAGTCTGCCAAGACAGGCCTCAACCTCGGGGCTTTGACTGGAGCTTTAGATGAAAAACAAACGCGCACGTGATTCAGAAACGGGTCTGTTTATTCCGCTGGAGGAGGCCAAGCGCCGCCCGAAAGAAACCACCGTCGAAACCATCAAGAAAACGCCCAAGCCTTCACCCAGGCGTTAACGGGCAACACACAGGCACTTGCTCCGACTCTCTCCCCGGGGCAGGTGCCTGTTTTTTATCTGTTGGCGTATTACTCGGCGACATGCGCCGTTTTAGGTTGATGCTGTTGCAGGTTTTTGTCGGCTTTATAACGCAGCGCTACGTCGGGCACGCTGCTGGCTTTGCCGGTTTCAACCCAATTACGAATACGCCCGGCATCGGCAAAGTGAGTGTATTTGCCAAATGCATCCAGAATGACCAATGACACAGGGCGATTGCCCATCTCAGTCACCAGCACCAGGCAGTGGCCTGCCTGATTGGTAAAGCCGGTTTTGGTGATCTTGATGTTCCATTTGTCTTTGTTGATCAAATGGTCGGTGTTGTGAAAGCCCAGGGTGTAGTTGGGTTTACGGAACGTCACCGATTTTTCTTTGGTGGTGCTCAGCTGGCTGAGCATCGGGTAGTGGCGCGCGGCGGCGAGCAGCTTGCTCAGGTCGCGGGCCGTCGAGACGTTGCGCGGCGACAGGCCGGTAGGCTCAACGTAATGGGTGTGCATCATGCCCAGGCTCTTGGCTTTGGCGTTCATGGCAGCAATAAACTTCACGTAGCCGCCCGGGTAGTGGTGCGCCAGGCTGGCCGCAGCGCGGTTTTCCGAGGACATCAGGGTGATCAGCATCATTTCGTGACGTGACAACTCGCTGCCCAGCTTGACCCGCGAGAACACGCCTTTCATTTCCGGGGTGTCGCTGATGTTGACCGAGATGTACTCGTCCATCGATTGCTTGGCGTCCAGCACCACCATCGCGGTCATCAGTTTGGAAACCGATGCGATGGGCACGACCACGTCCGGGTTGCTGGCGTAAATGACTTTATTGGTTTGCAGGTCGATCAGCAGCGCGCTGCCAGAAGCAATGTGCAGTTTCGACATGTCTCGGGGTGACATGGTGCCTTCCGTCGCTGCGGCGATTGAAGGAGCGGCTGTGCCTGTGAGAACTAAAAATAGGCTCAAAATCGAAAGATGAATTTTCACGCAGATTGACTCAATGATGGTTAGGGAATTCTGAACGGCAACCGTTGGTATACATATAACGTTACATTTTCTGAGTATGGATTAATAACGTTAGAAATGCCTGTATTTGCAGGGGGTTAGCAGAGAAATTTCACGCGGTAGGTGAGCCTGGGTATTGCGCGCCGTGCCGGTGAGGATTTTGCTGCTTCACAAGCCCGTGAAGCGTGCATCGCACGAGCCTAGCAGCGCAATGCTGTTGGCTGGCTGAACAGACGTTGCAGCGGGGAATCAAGGGGCTTTAAAACGCAAAACGCCCATGAGGTGTCAGGCTCATGGGCGTTTTGCAGTTTAGGTGCCAGGGAGGGGCGGGTTATGGCTCCGGTTGAAAATGCAGCAAGTCCCCGGGTTGGCAATCCAGAGCGACACAGATGGCTTCGAGGGTGGCCAGCCTTATACCTTTGACTTTTCCTTGTTTGAGCAGTGAAAGGTTCTGCTCGGTTATCCCGATCATTTGCGCGAGGTCTTTGGATTTCATCTTGCGTGTGGCCAGCATGACGTCCAGTTTTATGGCTATCGGCATCGTGCCCTCTTAAACAAACTGCTCATTCTCTCTTGCCAACGAACACGCGTTGGACAAGCTGCGAGCGATGATCATAAGAGAGGCTGAGAGAAATAACGCAACAATATGTGACGGCTCAAAGTTAATACTGAGCAACCGTTCGCCTGCAGGTCGGGTGAAGGTAATCCATACACTCATCACCGGTGTCAGCACCAGGCTGGCCAGTACCCAGAGCAACACGCTCTTGCCCACTTTGCCCAGCAGGTCTGCCGACTCTGACGAAAAGTATTCGCCTTTGCTGTAGGCCAGAAACAGGCTGCGCAGCGCCAGTAAACCTTTTGCCAGTATCAGCAGCGGGATACTGGACAGGACGATTCCGCCGGCCGCTTGCCACCAGGGCATGAGCGAGATGTTGGCGTTCAATTGGCCGATCATCGCGGTCAAGTTGAATCCGCCCATGAAACTGCCGAGCGCGTCAGGGAAAATCCAGTAAGCGATATTGGCCAGCAGCATGCTGACCACCAGTACCAATGTGGCGGTCGCCAAGATCCGGCTGCGATTGGCCAAGAGATCTGTTGTCATCGAACAATCCTTTTATGCGTAGTCATCGATTTAAGTGTCCGGAGGCTGCACAGTCCTTCCGGGTAGGTCTGTGCAGTGGTTGTATCGTAATTCGATAATAAATGATTGTAAAACGATAATTTCATGGCGGCAGATTGCAGCTTGATGTCTGCGTGAATTCCGGGCAGGGGCGTGTTGCTTAAGTGCTACTGCGCAATTGTGTAAAATGCCGGCCTTTGAAATTGACCGGCCAGCCTGATGACCCCTGAAGCGTTAAGCACCTTGCACCTGCATTTAATGACCGCCCTGGAGGCTGCGCCTGCTGAGACACGGCGTATTTTCCATGGGCGCGGCCGTTGCTGGCCGAGCCTGGAGCAGTTGACGGTGGACTGGCTGCAAGGTGTGGTGTTGGTCTCGCTGTTCAAAGAGCCGGAGCCCGCCCAGCTTGAAGCCCTGAAGCAGATGCTGCTGACGATTGTGCAGTCGCCGGAGTGGCAAGCCTGTGGCGCCCACACGCTGGTGATGCAGCATCGCTACACGTTGCAAAGTGATACTGAATGGCTGGCGGGTGAGCCGGTGGACGAGTGGACGCTCACCGAAGGCGGGTTGCGTTATCAGGTGGACCTGGGCCGCAAGCAGAACAACGGGCTGTTTCTGGATATGCGTTATGGCCGTAACTGGGTGCGGGAGAACACCGAGGGTAAGCGGGTCTTGAATCTGTTTGCCTATACATGCGGGTTTTCTGTCGCGGCCATTGAAGGCGGCGCTGAGCATGTGGTGAACCTCGACATGTCACGTGCGGCCCTGAGCCGTGGCCGGGACAACCACCGGCTAAACGGGCATGACACCGGCAAGGTGAGCTTCCTTGGGCATGAGTTGTTCAAGTCCTGGGGGAAGGTCAAAAGCCTGGGGCCTTACGATGTGGTCATCATCGACCCGCCTTCGTTCCAGAAGGGCAGTTTTTTGCTGACCAAGGATTACCAGCGCGTGCTGCGGCGCTTGCCGGAATTGCTCACTGAAAACGGCACGGTACTGGCGTGCATGAACGATCCTTCGCTGGGCTCCGAATTTTTGATCAATGGCGTGACCGCTGAGGCGCCGAGCCTGCGCTTTGAGCAACGGCTGGAAAACCCGCCGGAGTTTCCGGATGCCGATCCTGAGTGCGGGCTGAAAGCGCTGGTGTTCAAGCAGGGCGTGTGACAGGCAAAAAAAAGCCCGCGGGAGAGTGCGGGCCAAGGTTCATTGAATGAGCGGGATCACTATACAAGTCGCCTGTTGTGACCACCGTGAAACAAAATTCATGAGCCGGGTGAATCTGCAGGCCCTGTAGGAGCTCGCGATCTTTTGATCTGATATTCCCTCGCCCTAAGGAGAGGGAATATCGGCGAGGACGGTAGCCTCCCGCGGCTCACACGTTAGCGAGTGCGCGACGACTCAAACAGGAACCAGACGCGGCGTTCGGCTTCGTCGATCCAGTTTTCCAGCAAGCTGGTGGTGGCCACGTCACCCGACTCAGAGCACAGCTCGTGGGTGGCGCGCATGTAGGCTGCCAGCTGGATGTTGTCTTCGCGCAATTCGGCGAGCATGTCTTCCGGGGTCACGAAATCAGCATCGTTGTCCAGCAGGCGCTGGAGATTTTTGATATGTCCGATCGAGCGGATTGTGGTGCGCCCCAGCTTGCGCACGCGCTCGGCAATGGCATCGGTGGTGGCAAAAATCTGATCAGATTGCTCATCCAGCAGCAGGTGGAAGTCACGGAAGTGCGGGCCGGACATGTGCCAGTGGAAGTTCTTGGTTTTCATGTAAATGGCGAACGTGTCGGCCAGCAATGCATTCACTTCTGCAGCAATGTTGATGCGTGCTTCTTCGCTCAGCGCCGAAGGTGTCCGCAGATCGGCCTTTCTGCTTTCCTTGGCGGATTTCAGGTCTTTCATGGTCGTTCCTCGTGTTGGCTGTGAATAGGCTTAAACGAATGAATAGTGGGGCTGACTAAAGACCACGAACAGTGGTTCGTCAAACCCGCCGGGCGGCTCAATGAGGGTGGCTAAACGTTACGACCTGACGAAGAGCAAGATCGTTCAAGACTTTCACTGACCAAGTTGCGACCCTTTGTCGCTGCTTACTGCCGGGATGTTTTTTGATGCCTACTTCGCTTCCTCGCGTCGCTTTTATACGCGGCGCGATTGCTTGTTTGCCCTTAACCCTGGCCTGCGCGCCCTGGGGGCTTTTAGCCGGTTCGACGGCGATTGATGCGCAATTGACGCCGCTGCAAGCCCAAGGGCTGTCGCTTTTTGTGTTTGCCGGGGCGGCTCAATTGGTGGCCATTGGCATGATCAAAGGGGGCGCCAGTGCGCTGTCCATTTTGATCACCACGCTGCTGCTGACTTCGCAACACATCCTCTATGCGATGCATTTGCGCCCCATCGTCGCGCCCATGGAGGCCAAGTGGCGCGTCAGCCTTGGCTTTTTGCTGACCGATGAGTTTTTTGCACTGGTCAGCCCGTATGACCAAAAAACCTTCAACCGCTGGTACGCCCTGGGCGTTGGCCTGTGCATGTATGTGGGCTGGAACCTGTTTACCTGCCTGGGGGTGATTGTCGGTAAAAGCATTCCGGGGCTGGATCAGTTGGGGCTGGAGTTCTCGATTGCCGCAACGTTCATTGCCCTGATCACGCCGATTGTGCGCAATGTGCCAACGCTGATTTGCGTCGCCGTCTCGTTATTGAGCGTGGTGCTGTTCAGTTATTGGCAATGGGAGTCGGCAATTGTGCTGGCGGGGTTGGCGGGTATGACCGTCGGGTATCTGTGCAAACGACTGGGAGCGTACTTCGCATGACGGTATGGCTGATTATTGGCGGGATGACGCTGATTCTGTTTTTTAACCGCTATCTGTTTCTCGAACCGCGCTTGCCGATTCGCTTGAACCGCGGGGTTCGTGAGTTTCTGGGGTTTGCGGTGCCAGGCATGTTAACGGCGATTTGCGGGCCGATTATTTTTATCAAGGATCACACCCTTGATCTGAGCCCCACCAACCCGTACCTGCTGGCGGCTGTGTGTGCGATAGGGCTGATGCTCTGGACCCGCAACGTGTTGCTCAGTGTCGTGTTAAGTGTGGCGTTGTTTTATCTGTTTCGCTGGTGGCTATAACTTGCGCTGCGGCGCGTGATTTGAACGGGCCGCTGACGGGAACACCGTCAATGACCACATACCAGCACGCCAGCAGACCGTCCGCGCGAAGCGGTTCGGGAACTGCGCTGCCGACAACCGACATGATATGGACCTTTGGCATAGGAACCTCCTGCTATCAAACAATGGCGCCACTTTAAGGCTTGGGCCCATGCGCAAAAAATCATTACGCGTGATAGTCGCCATTGATGCGGGTATAGGTATCTATACAACTTTAGAAGGTTAACGAATTATCGCGTTGTAGGAGCTGCCGCAGGCTGCGATCTTTTGATCTTCAACGTCAAAAGATCGCAGCCTGCGGCAGCTCCTACGAAGATTTTGATGCGGCGAAAGTCTGTTCTTTTGATCTAAAAAGCTACGTTAAACAACCCTGTCCGACCGCAGCCTTCGTGCCTCGTCAGCGACTACGGCCGCCTGAAAGGTGTGTCGCTACATAGGTTGCTTCCAGGCAGTTTAGTCGACGACTTGATCCAGCATTTGCATCACTTCATGGTCACTCAACAAGCCCTGGCTAACCAGGTGTTGAGCCAGCAGAGAAACCAGCTTGGCGGCGCGGTGGCCTTCAAGCTGTTTGAGTTCGGTCAGCGTGTTGTAGACCTTGGTGGAAGTGCACAGGCCTACAGTGCGGTGCGGGTTTTGTGTCGGCATACAGGTCGTCCTTGTTTTTATGGTGTGCGAAGTGTCACGGCCAGAGCGTCGAAAGTGTGTGCATGCTGATGCCGTAGTTTCTGCCAATACTGTGTCCAGTGCGTGACAATCGCAACCTCAATTCAAACCTGGCGGCAACTGAACAAGCCTGCCGCTGGGGTGTTGACTGCGATTACCAGCGTGGTGGGCCGTAATAACCGCGGGGTGGACCGTAGTACACCGGTTGTGGTCGGCCGTAATAGGCCGGTGCATAAACCGGTTGTGGTTGTACGTAAACTGGCTGCGCCTGGTAGTACACCGGAGGTGCCTGCACATAAACCGGTTGTGGTTGCACATAGACCGGGTGTTCTACGTAAACCGGGCGCTGTTGGCTGGCGACTATCGAGCCAACAACCGTAGCACCGACCACTGCGCCAACCAGCGCCGGGCCAGCACCCCAACCGCCATGGGCGGATGCCTGGCCAGCGACAGCCAGGGCGCCGATCAGCAAAGCAACTTTGGGGAAGGTACGCATCATGACGATTCCTCTGCTTTCAACCCCGCGTCTTGGCCTGCACCAGGCCATATGAAATAGCGGGGATAACATTGAGACAATCTTTTTAGAAAAAATTGCAAAATGTTTCGGTAAAGTTTGTGTAAGGTCTTGGGCTCGCTGACACGTTTCAGCGAGCGCTATGATCCGGCAAATTTATCGCGGCAGCTTGAGCCGTTTATCCGAAAGCACGAGGAGATGAACATGCAAATGAATCCGAACAAAGACACCCGGCTATGCATCTCGATGTCAGGCAGACCCGGGAATTTCGGACTGCGTTTTCATAATCATCTGTATGAACAGTTGGGCCTGAACTTTTACTACAAAGCCTTCAGCCCCAAAGACCTCGCCGGGGCCATTACCGGCATCCGGGCTTTTGGTATTCGCGGTTGCGGGGTGTCGATGCCCTTCAAGGAGGCGAGCATTGCGTTGGTCGACGAACTGGACGCCTCGGCGCAGGCCATTCAGTCGATCAACACTATCGTCAACACAGACGGGCACCTGAAGGCCTACAACACTGATTACATCGCCATTGCGCAATTGTTGCGTGATCATCAGGTTGCCAAGGACACCACGTTCGCCTTGCGCGGCAGCGGCGGCATGGCCAAGGCCGTGGCTTCAGCCTTGCGCGATGGCGGCTATCACAATGGCGTGATCGTGGCCCGTAACGAGGTCACGGGTTCTGCGCTGGCGAAAAACCTCGGCTACTCATGGCAGGCAGAACTGGGCCAGCAACGGCCGCAAATGCTCATCAACGTCACGCCGGTTGGCATGGCGGGCGGGGCTGAGGCCGATGATCTGGCGTTTGCTGCTGAGGCGATCGATCAGGCCGAGATCCTGTTTGATGTGGTAGCGATCCCCGTTGAAACGCCCATGATTATCCGAGGCCGTGAGCAAGGCAAACGGGTCATTACGGGCCTTGAAGTGATTGCCATCCAGGCGGTTGAGCAATTTGCCCTGTACACCGGCGTGCGCCCAACTCCGGAGCAGTTCCAGGCCGCGGTGGCGTTTGCCCGCAGTTGAGGGTTGAGCCAGGAGGGCCGAGGCCCGGCCTTCCTGGCGCTTAGCGCTTAAAGGTGCGCCAGTCGCACGCCATTTTCGTCAACACGCAGGCTCACGGTGCCGCCGATGATCAATGGGCGCATGTCCGGGATATGACCATTGGGAAACCCGAACACTTTCGGGAAAGAATACTGGGCCACGCGTTCGGCAATAATTGATTGAGCAATGGGGCTGTGCGGCGAGGTGTCATCCGCGATGTTTTTCATGCCGCCAATAATCAGGCCTTTAATCTTTTCAAAAGCCCCTGTTTGTTCGAGGCTTTTAAGGTAGCGGTCAATCTTGTAGTAAGCGTTCTCACCGATCTCTTCGAGAAACAGAATGGCGTTGTCGTAATTGAAGTTAAAGCGGGTGCCAGAAAGTGCGGTCACGACGGTCATGTTTCCGCCAATCAGGGTGGCGCACGCTGAGCCCTGTTCATTGAGCAGGTTATTGTCCAGTTGGTACGTCGGTTTGATGCCTTTAAAGAGGTTGAAAATATTCTGATAAGACTCGGCTGACGGGGTTGGCGTGCTGATGATGTTTTGGCCGTGTACCGACTCAATTCCGTGCCTGGCCAGCAGGCTCTGCAAGAAGGTGATGTCGGAGTAGCCGATTAACCATTTGGGGTTATGTAAGAAACGGCTCAGGTCGATGTGCTCCAGCAGTTGAACGCTGCCATAGCCGCCACGGGTTGCCCAGATGGCATCAATCGAATCGTCGTCCAGCGCCCACTGCAAGTCCCTGAGTCGCTGTTCGGGCGTGCCCGCGTAGGTGTAATGATGCGCATGTCTGGCGAGCGCAAACTCACCGTAAACAGGTGTATAGCCCTGCTCAATGATCATGTTGTGAGTGTGCGTCAGCAGGTCTGGATTAGACACAGCCCCGGCCGGGGAGACGATGGCGATCCGGCTGCCGGGTTTAAGGTTTTTAGGTGTTATTGAACACAAGGTCATTACTGAAACACTCCATGACGCCGTCGTTTAACGATATGAAGTGTTTAGCCTAGTCCTCGATCATCGGATGTATTTAAAGACGAGTCGCTTTAACGCGCGGGAAGATTCCTGATAATGAGTGGCTTTTTTATAAGAGCCCCCGATGCCGGATTGAACGGCGCGGCATCTGATGGGGGCTATGCAGGGTGTTATTCCAGTTCGCTCAAACGCGCTTCCAGTGCCGCAATGCGTGCTTCGAGTGCTTCAAAGCGCTCAAGGGACACACCTGAAGGGCTGCGCTCGGCGGGTTGCTGGCGGGCTGCGATGATTGCTTCGATGTCTGCCGGGTCGCCCAGTGCGTGGGTATAGCGATCTTCGCGCTGGCCCGACTGGCGCGGAATAAGCAGCGCCAAATCACGGGCAATCAGCCGTTCGAGCTGATGCTGGACTTGGTCTGTGTCTTCAAAGTCATGCATGCGGTTACTGCGGGTGAGCAATTCGTTAAGGGTTTGCGGGCCGCGCAGAAACAGCAAACCCAGCAGAACGACCTGGGCCGGAACCAATTCCAGTGCCTTGTCGACTTTGTGCTCCCAACGGTCAGCGCGACTGCCCATGACCAAACGGGTAAAGCCCTGGCCTTCAAGCGCACGCAAACTCTGGCCGACCTGGCCTTGGGTCAGGTTCATCACCGGCTCGCGGCTGGTTTTCTGGTTACAGGCCAGTACCAGCGCATTGAGGGTCAGGGGGTAGGTTTCCGGGTTGGTGGCCTGCTTCTCGATCAAGGAACCGAGGATGCGGATTTCAGTGCTGTTAAGCCGAGCTCCGGTGTCGCTGTCGTGTTCAGTGCTCATCACGCTTTCCTTGTGCGTTTAAAAGGAGATCAGTGTGTTGCGATCACACCCAATTGTCATCCGCCCCTTATAGGTTCAACACTGACTAAAAGACAAGCCGCTTCTTACACGGCGTATGCCTATAATCGCCGCACATTCACTTTCCGCCCACAGACTGTCGAGACTTTCATGACTATCTCTCTGTACGCTGCTTCTGTTCCTGTGTTCAAACAAATGCTTAATGCCCTGAGCGGTGTGTTGAGCAAAGCTGAAGCTCACGCCGCAGCCAAGAACATTGACCCGAGTGTGTTCCTGCAAGCACGCCTGGCTCCGGACATGTTCCCGCTGGTGCGTCAGGTGCAAATCGCGGTTGATTTCACCAAGGGTGTTTCGGGCCGTCTGGCTGAGATCGAGCTGCCTAAATACGATGACAGCGAAGTGACTTTTGCTGACCTGCAAGCCCTGATCAGCAAGGTGCTGGCATTTGTTGACGGCATTACGCCTGCGCAAATCGATGGCAAGGAAGGGATCGAAATCATTACCCGTCAGGGCACGCCGAAAGAAAAACGCTTCACCGGCCAGGCTTACCTGCTGACCTACGGCCTGCCGCAGTTCTTCTTCCACGTGACCACCGCTTACGCGATTCTGCGCCACAACGGCGTTGAAATCGGCAAGCGTGACTACATGGGCGCGTTCTAAGCATTGCGCCAAGCCACGCGTGACAGACTCAGGAGCACCCGCGCGGGTGCTCCTGTTTTGTATGGCCTAGGCCTGTTCTTCTTCGGCCAGGCACACAGCAGCGGTAAACAGCACGTCGGTTGACGAGTTGAGTGCGGTTTCAGCGGAGTCCTGCAGTATGCCGATGATGAAACCGACCGCCACCACCTGCATGGCAATTTCGCTCGGGATACCAAACAGGCTGCACGCCAACGGAATCAACAGCAGCGAGCCCCCCGCAACACCCGAAGCGCCACAGGCGCACACGGCCGCCATCACGCTGAGCAGAATCGCGGTCGGCACATCCACCTCAATCCCCAGCGTGTGCACGGCTGCCAGCGTCAAGACGGTAATGGTGATGGCCGCCCCCGCCATGTTGATGGTCGCGCCCAATGGGATCGACACTGAGTAGGTGTCTTCATGCAAGCCCAGACGCTCACTCAGCGCCATGTTGACCGGGATGTTGGCTGCAGAGCTGCGGGTAAAGAACGCGGTGATCCCGCTTTCACGCAGGCACATGAACACCAGCGGGTAAGGGTTGCGGCGCAGCTTCCAGAACGCGATCAGCGGGTTGACCACCAGGGCCACAAACAGCATGCAGCCGATCAGCACGGTGAGCAGGTGCAGGTAGCCCAGCAGGGCGCCAAAACCGGAGGTGGCGAGGGTCGCGCTGACCAGGCCGAAAATGCCCAATGGCGCGAAGCGAATCACCACGCGCACGATCAAGGTCACGCCGTTGGACAAGTCGTTGAGTACGGTGCGGGTGGTTTCGCCCGCATGGCGAACAGCAATGCCCAGGCCAATCGCCCAAGCCAGAACGCCGATGAAGTTGGCGTTCATCAGGGCGCTGACCGGGTTGTCCACCGCGCTCAACAGCAGGCTTTGCAAGACCTCGCTGATGCCCCCGGGAGCGGATACGGTGATGTCTTCGGTGAGCAGAATCAGGCTGGACGGGAACAGCGTGCTGGCGATCACGGCGACAACTGCTGCGGCAAACGTGCCGATCAAATACAGCACCAGGATTGGGCGGATGTGGGTGACCTGGCCTTGTTTGTGGTTGGCAATCGAGGCCATAACCAGCACAAACACCAAAATCGGCGCCACGGCTTTCAGGGCGCTGACGAACACTTTGCCGACAAAGGCCACCGAGAGTGCCGCAGCAGGTGCCAGCCAGGCCAGCAAAATGCCGGCAATCAGACCGATGACAATTTGGGTCACCAGGCTGGTGCGTTTGAGCGTTTGCAGCAGGGTAGGTGGAGCATCAGTCATAGGAGTGTCTCTAGTTGTTGTGGGTGGCGCATTCAAAGACTCTGGCGTTGACTCAACCTTTAGCCGGCAGGCAATAACGGCCAGCCGCCGAACTTGAACGTGTTGAGTTAAGCAGAGTAGGGGGCAGATTCAGTTATGCGTGCTGAGCACGCTTGTCTGACTAAGGTCAGAACGGGGGGCGGACTTTACCATACAGAAGTAGGACCTTTCCTACGTAAGGGCGATCTGCCGCACCTTAGCCCGTAGGTCTATAGCGCCAACTCCCCATCATGTAGAAGCATTCTGTTACCATTGCGCATCCCCCACTTTCTTTAAATCAGCGGGCCTTTCGGGCTTTCGCTGGCGTTGTCGTCTTTGGAGTTATTCATGCTGTTGCCCATCCTGCTGCTGTCTGCGGCCGGTTTCATCGTGCTCACCACCGAGTTCATTATTGTCGGGCTGCTGCCCGCGATCGCCCGTGACCTTGAGGTCAGCGTGTCGCAGGCCGGTTTGCTGGTCACGTTGTTCGCCTTCACCGTGGCAGCGCTGGGGCCGTTTTTGACGGCCTACTTCGCCCGCTTTGAGCGCAAGCGCCTGTTTATCGGCATTTTGCTGATGTTTGCCTTCGCCAATACCGTGGCCGCGCTGGCGCCGAATATTTGGGTCATGGCGTTTGCGCGGTTGTTGCCTGCGCTGGGCTTGCCGGTGTTTTGGGCGCTGGCCAGCGAAACCGCCGTCAACATTGTCGGCCCTGAATACGCGGGCCGGGCGATTGCGAAGATCGGCTTCGGGATTGTCTGTGCGACGGTGTTTGGTATCCCGGTCGGGACGTTGATCTCGGATGCGTGGGGCTGGCGCAGTGCGTTCGCAATTCTGGCCGTGATCGCCCTGGCCAAGGCCTTGCTGCTGTGGGCGTATTTGCCGGCAGTCAAAGGCGTCAAAGAGGGTGTCACCTTGCGTTCACAGTTTGGCCTGCTGCGCAGCCCGCTGATGATCGGGCATATCGTGCTGTCCGTGCTGGTATTCAGCGGCATGTTTACGGCCTACACCTATCTGGCCGATATCCTGGAGCGCCTGGCCGGGTTTGACGGCGCGCTGGTGGGGTGGTGTCTGATGGGCTTTGGCGCTGTTGGCCTGATTGGCAATTCGTTGGGCGGGCGCATGGTAGACCGCCACCCGCTGATTGCGTCGATGGTGTTTTGCGCGTTCATGATTGGCGGGATGGTGGCGCTGGTGCCGAGCATTCACTCCACGCTGGGGCTGGCGGCCGCGATGGGCGTTTGGGGGGTAACCCAGGCGGCGCTGTTTCTGGTCAGCCATGTGCGGCTGATGAAAGCCGCGCCGCAGGCACCGGCCTTTGCCGCATCATTGAACATTGCCGGGGCTAACTTGGGGATCGGCCTGGGCGCGCTGTTTGGCGGGCATGTGATTGATACCTACGGGCTGGGCAGCCTGGGCTTCGCCGGCGCCGGTTTTATTCTGGTATCGATCATCCTTGCATCGCTGCTGATGGCGATGAAGCCGCGTGCGGCCTGCGCCTGATCAGCGACTTTCGGTAAATAGCTCCCGTCGCGCCCCCTCGGTAATCGCCACGATGCCGGGGTGGAGGATCTTGCGCTCGACGGTAATGGCATAAAACGATTCGGTGACGGCCTCGGTCTGGCCGATCAGCTCAACGTCAAATTGGCGCATGACCTCGTCGGCGATCACGCTGGGGGCGATAAACACGCCGGTGCCGGATTGGCCAAACGCCTGCATCAGCGCGCTGTCATCGAATTCACCGACAATTCTTGGCTGGATTTTCAGCTCGGCCAGCCAGCGCAACAGACGCGTGCGGATCACTGTTTCCGGGCCCGGGATCAGCAGGGGCGCGTCTTGCAGGCTCTGCGGGAAGTGTTCGGCATACGCTTGGGCGAGGCTTGCGGTGGCAAAAAAACTGATTCCACATTCGCCAAGCTTTTGGCTTAGGCCTTTAATGTCTAGATGGGACGGCATCGGGCTGTCGGAAATGACCAAATCAAGCCGTTGAATCGCCAGGTCTGCCAGCAGCCGGTCGAGCTTGTCTTCGCGGCAGGTAATGCGAACGGGTTTGTCCAGCTCCATGGTCGGGGCGATCAGCCGATACACAATAGACTTGGGCACTACATCGGCAACCCCGACCCGCAAGATCACCTGTTGCTCTTTGGGCGCCATGCGCAGCATGCTTTCCAGCTCGGCGCCCACCTGGAAGATCTGTTCGGCGTAGGGCAGCACCTGGCGCCCGGTTTCGGTCAGCTCCAGTTGGCGCCCGACCCGGCGAAACAAGGGCAGGCCGTAGGTGTCTTCCAGCAGGCTGATTTGCCCGCTGATGGTTTGTGCGGTCAAGTTCAATTGCTCGCAGGCGCGCACGATGCTGCCGGTTTTGGCAACGACCCAAAAGTAATGGAGTTGGCGGTAATTGAGCATATGATTGGTAACACTTCGTAAAAACCGAAGTATAGCGCTTAAAAATACGAATTTTCCTGAAGTGTCTGGCTCTCTAAAATCGCGCGTTATTCGCAGGCCACGTTGCTGGCCGCAGGATTAAAGAGGACACGTCACGATGAAGATTCAAAAAGCAGGTTATGCCGCGCTGTTGGCGTCCACCTTGTTGCTGATGGGCGGTTGTGATCAGGCGGAAAAAGCCGCACAGCAAATGCTCAGCAAAACCGCTGAGGCTGCCAAGCAGGCCATTGATGACACCCACAAGGCGGCCGAGCAGGCGCTCAACGACGCAACCGGCGGGCGCTTGATTGAACAGCAGCCACCGGCTGAAGAACGTAAAGAAACATCGCACACTATTTAAGTTGTCTTACAGAAGGGTCAGAACACACCTATGGAATACCTTTTAGAACTGGCGGTCAGCCCTACGGCCTGGATTGCACTGGCCACGCTGATCGTGATGGAAGTGGTGCTCGGGATCGACAACCTGATCTTTATCTCGATTTTGACCAACAAGCTGCCTGAGCAATTTCGTACCAAGGCCCGCCGTATCGGTATCGGCCTGGCGCTGATTCTGCGCTTGGGCTTGCTCAGCACCATCGCTTACATCGTGCAGTTGACCACGCCGGTATTCGAAGTCTTGGGGCAGGCGTTCTCCTGGAAAGACATGATTCTGATCGCTGGCGGCCTGTTCCTGGTCTGGAAAGCCACCAGTGAAATTCACCACAACATGACCCCTGACGCCGAGGACAAGGCCGAGAGCGTGTCGTCCAAAGTAGCTGTAGGTTTTGCCGCTGCGATCGGTCAGATCTTGATGCTGGACCTGGTGTTCTCCATCGACAGTATCGTGACGGCGGTCGGTATGACCGAGCACTTGCCGATCATGGTGATTGCGGTCGTGGTGGCGGTGATGGTGATGTTGCTGGCTTCGGAGCCTTTGGCCAAGTTCATCAACGAAAACCCGACCGTGGTGATGCTGGCGCTGGCGTTCCTGATCATGATCGGCATGACCCTGATCGCAGAAGGTTTTGGCGCTCATGTACCAAAAGGCTACGTGTATGCGGCGATGGCGTTCTCCGCCACCGTAGAAACCCTGAACATTCTCGCGCGTCGGGCTCGGGAAAAACGTCAGGCTGGCGTGACCAAGTAAGCGCAGGCGGCTACTCAAAAACCGTCCATCCTTGTCAGGGTGGACGGTTTTTTTGCATCTAGTGCGCGTTGGCGGCGGTAGCGACCGGTTGGGCTGCTTTTTGCTTGGGTTCTGGCCGGGGTTGCGGATGATGGTGGCGGCTGATGCGCATCAGGCCCCAGAGCATGGCGGCGGCAACGGCCAGCCATCCGGTGATCAGCAAGATAATGGTCAATGTCGGGCTCATAAGTGCCTCCTTTGCCCACGACGGGCATAAACACACTTCAGATAACAGTCTAGCTTGAGCCGTGTTTCAGTCTATTGACCAAAGGTCGTGCTGCACCAACTGATTGGCTCTATGTAGGAACTTTCACTGTGCTTTAAGGCTATACCAGACCTTGTTGGCGCCCTATGATCGTCGACCATGGCAGACCTTGCGGTCTGGCGTTCATTCAAAGCGAGGGCGTATGCAGGGACTGAGTGGATTGAAAGGGCTGCGTCTATGGCTGCTGGCCGCATTGGCCGTGATTGTTGTGGGGTGTGCCAGTGTTGACCAGGCGCAAATGCGTCACCTGCCAGAGCGGGTTGAGCTTAACGGTGTGCCCTTTTTTCGCGGTAACGCCCATCAAAGCGGCCCGCAGGTGCTGGCCAGCATGCTGGGTGAGCAGCGCATCAGAATCACCCCGGGCCTTTTGACCAAGCCACTCAAACTGCCAGAGGCCGAAGCTTCGTTGCAAAGCAATATGGAGCAACTGGCCGGGCAATACGGGCTGATGGTGTACCGGCTGGATCCTTCGCTCACAGCGCTGTTGACCCAGGTTGCCGCAGGCCACCCGGTGATGGTGCGCTTTATGGAGGGGCGAGTCTGGAGCGAGCCGCGTTATGCAGTGCTGGCGGGCTATGACCGCAACAAGCAGACTGTTTTGTTGCGTGCGGGCATGGATCGGCGCCGGGTCATGGACTTCAGCAAGTTTGAGTCCAGCTGGAAGGATGCTGGCAACTGGGCTGTACTGATTTTGGCCCCGGACCAACTGCCGGTGAATGTCGACAAAGAACGCTGGTTAAAGGCGGCTAACGACCTGTCCCGCTTGGGCCAGGAACAGGCAGCGAGCAAAGCCATCAAAGCCTTGCAATAGCCAAATACCCTGTAGGAGCGAGCTTGCCTCGCGATCTTTTGATCTTTTAAAAGATCGCGAGGCAAGCTCGCTCCTACAGGGCCAGGCGCACACAAGCCCTGTAGTCGCTGACGAGGCACGAAGGCTGCGATCGACAGCGCAGCGGCCGCAACCCCTCCCGCTCGGTGCAACGGCCAATATCAAAAGACCGCGAGGCAAGCTCGCTCCTACAGGGCCAGGCGCACACAAGCCCTGTAGTCGCTGACGAGGCACGAAGGCTGCGATCGGCAGCGCAGTGGCCGCAACCCCTCCCGCTCGGTGCAACGGCCAAGCTCAAAAGATCGCGAGCCCTTTCTTTAGCCGTTAAAACCCGAACTTGTCACGCAAGCTGTAATACCAGGCGCCCAACGCCGTCAGCGGTGTACGCAACAATTGCCCGCCGGGGAAAGGGTAGTGCGGCAAGTCAGCAAACGCATCAAAACGCTCAGCCTGCCCGCGCAGCGCTTCGGCCAGCACCTTGCCCGCCAGGTGCGTATACGTCACCCCGTGCCCGCTACAGCCTTGTGAGTAATAGATGTTGTCGCCAATGCGCCCAACCTGCGGCAAACGGGACAGCGTCAACAGGAAGTTGCCTGTCCATGCGTAATCAATTTTTACGTCCTTGAGCTGCGGGAACGCCTTGAGCATCTTCGGCCGAATAATCGCTTCGATGTTGGCCGGATCGCGCGCCCCGTAAACCACGCCACCACCGAAGATCAGGCGCTTGTCGCCGGACAGGCGATAGTAGTCGAGCAAATAGTTACAGTCCTCGACACAGTAATCCTGAGGCAGCAGCGTTTTGGCCAACTCCTCGCTCAGCGGTTCAGTGGTAATGACCTGCGTGCCACACGGCATGGACTTGGACGCCAGCTCAGGCACCAGATTGCCCAGATACGCGTTGCCCGCCACGATAATGAACTTGGCGCGGACCTTACCCTGCGGCGTATGCACCACCGGGTTCGCGCCTCGCTCGATGCGCACGGCGGGCGACTGCTCGTAAATCGTGCCCCCCAGGGATTCGACCGCAGCCGCTTCGCCCAACGCCAGATTCAGCGGGTGGATATGCCCGCCGCTCATGTCCAGCAGGCCACCCTGGTAGAGATCGCAAGCAACCACTTCACCAACACGGCGCTTGTCGAGCAGCTCCAGTTGCGTATTGCCGTAGCGCTCCCACAGTTTCTTCTGTGCTTCGAGGTGACCCATTTGCTTGCTGGTGATCGCGGCAAACACACCGCCGTCTTTTAAATCGCACTGGATCTGATACTTGGCAACGCGGTTACGAATAATCTTGCCGCCTTCAAAGGCCATCTGGCCTAACAGCTGGGCTTGCTTGGCGCCGACCGTGCGTTCAATCACATCAATGTCGCGGCTATAACTGTTAACGATCTGGCCGCCGTTACGCCCTGACGCGCCAAAACCCACTTTGGCCGCTTCAAGCACCGTTACCTTAAAACCGTGCTCCAGCAGAAACAAAGCACTCGACAGCCCGGTATAACCGGCGCCGATCACACAGACATCCGTTTCAACCTCATCCTGCAGGGCAGGGCGCTCCGGCGCCGGGTTAGCCGAGGCCGCATAGTAGGACTGGGGATAAGGTGTGTTCGCCATTCTGCAACCTCTGTTTTATATTTTTTACGAGTGCGCCCGATGCTACCTCAGTTGAAATTCGCCCGCCAGCCAGCGCCAACTGAGTATTTTCGGGGTGAAAATAAAAAATTCGACTATTCATGGGGTTAGCTGCAAAAAAGGTGTTGACACCCCTCCGCAAATCTATAGAATGCGACCCCACAGCAGGCACGTAGCTCAGTTGGTTAGAGCACCACCTTGACATGGTGGGGGTCGTTGGTTCGAGTCCAATCGCGCCTACCAAACAAAATCCGCTCTGCTGGGCGGTCTAGAAGGGCTCACCGAAAGGTGGGCCCTTTTTTGTTGTCTTGGATTTGCCAGGCTTTTGTTCAGATGATGCAAATGCAGGTGCTGAGCGATCATAAGCACGAGATTTCATTTTTCAGATATTGAGTTGAACAAAGCTTGTTAAGGCTACATAATCGCTCCTGCCTCATTTGAGGCCGATCCCGCAAGGGGTTTCGACAGCGCTTAGAAAGTTCTATGTTGAGCGGTGTTCGCGCAGGTCAAGGTCGCAAGACGCAGACCATGCTATACCTGATAGGGTTTAGCGCATTTTCCAAAGGTGAGACATTATGTCTAAAACCAATGTTGTGTCTTTCGCAGAGAAAAAGGCTGAGCTCCAGACCAAAGCCGACTTTCTTGATTTTCTCCACGATGACATCAAAAATCAGCCAGAGAGTATCCAGCCTATACCTGCTGGTCTTCTGAATAGAATTCAGTCCCTTCGCCTTAAGGCTGAGCAAAATCGTCGTAGTGAGCTTCTAGAAGGCTAAAGATTACGTGACTGAAAGCACTCTTAACATTGTCAACGGGTGGGCACTTTATGCTCACCCGTTTTTCTTGGAGCGCCTTGAGGCGCTTACTGCAGAGGTTGAGAAGGCTGCAGAGAAGGATCCAGATGAATTTCATCGTCATCCCTCCTACAAGCTTCTAGATGCTATTGCCGAAAATATTTTGGTCAATGTACCTGCCAACCCGGCGCACCCTGGCTACCGTCAAGGTACTACGCTGGGAAAGACCAATAAGCATTGGCTTCGGGTTAAAAAGCAGGGTATGGCTCCTCGCTACCGTCTTTTTTTCCAGTTTCGTTCAGATGCCCCTAAAACGATCATCTATGTATGGATCAATGATCAGGACACGCTTAGAAAAGCGGGTGGCAAAAATGATGTCTACGCCGTCTTTGCTGCGATGATTAAGGGTGGCAAGGTCCCAAGCGAATTTGCCAAGCTTTTGGCAGAGAGCGACCCTTACATCGTGTCATTGGAGTCAGCAGTAACTGCTGATGACCAGGTTGTTGCGCCTGTCCCGTCTTGATTCATACTCAAGCCTTCCCTTTAATGCGTCGCTCATTAAGCGCGGATCCTCTCAAGGCTCAATCTGCTCATCTCAGTAATCTGCACACTTCAAACGCGCCTGTCGCCAAGCAGGCGCGTACTGCTTTAGTGCGTGCTCACGCTGTCCAGTGACTTGTCGACATACGCCTGGGCGAGTTCTACCAGGTGCACGAGCGACAACACTAAATGGCGCTGATGCCCGCTCAAACCATTCCCCGCCTCAATCGCCGAGGCGCCCAGGCAGCGCAATAAGTCTGACGCTTGGGCCAAAGCCGCTTCTGAATTAACGCTGTCAGGGATTGCATACGCGGACGGGGCCGCGTGGCGAGAGGGCTTATGGCCGAGCAGGTAAAAATCCAAAGCGCGATTAGCGGCGACACGATCGAGCGACAGCTCATGGCTCGCAGCAGCTTCTGGAGAAAAGGCGGGTGGGTCGGGAACTATCTTTTTCATGGTTACAACTCCGGATACAGCATAAGGGAGCTATCACCGTTCGCTACTAAACGAATTAAGGTGGTAGCCGTACGCAGGTTAGTAGACCGGTGTATCCGGAACCCGGCGCGCTCGAGAACGCCCTGCGCACGGCCACCATAAAATTGAGAGCGAAAAAATACGCCTCAACGAGGTGGCGGTATGCGCCGGATTACAAACCGAGCTACTAAACCCGACTGCTGTTTTTTTCAGCAGTGGGCCGAGACTAGTGCCCGATGTTGGCCGACGCAAGCGCGCGAGATTTTCTAGGATGTTTCGTCGGATTGAAAGGGAAACGTCGTACGAAATAGCTGATTTCACGCAGATGGTTCCCCAAAAATCATGAGGTGGGACTAGTCTTTTTATCGGGGGATGCGAGTCATCTTTTATTCTCTGCTGTGGTTCTCTCCGTCAATCAGACGCCGTTATTTGTAACGGTGGTGAGAAAGGTCCACGTTCAGGCGTGTTGCTGTTTTTTACTGGAAGGCCCGCAGTTAGAGGGTTCTAGGGTGGCAGACGCGGCCGCAGTGCGATTTAATGGCCATCGTGTCAATTTCATAATCCCCTAAGTGTCAAAATAACGGCGTTTAAGATGTTTTTTTTTAATTGGATCCCAGATTCAACGTCTGGCATATTCAAAATATTGACGATGCCATATTGATGGCCTATCTTGAAATTATCGATGTGGCGTGTAGATGTCCTTTAATAAAAAGCCAGCGTCACGGGAATTCTCTATGAGCCGTACAGATGACATTTCGAGTCTTTTCAGCAGATTCGGAGCAAGTGCTGGTAGTTATCACGAGTTCGAAAGTCAGATCGACTACAAAGAGAATCCCCCTGTACCTGAGCCGGAAAAAGCCCCTGTCAGCCCTGAAGTTGCGCCTGAAAAAGTGGTTGCCACTGAAGTAGTCGCAGAAGGTGTTGAGGCGCCGTACAGCGAACCTCCTGTTTCAATCGAGCCTGTCTCTTTAAAACCGGAGCCATCGCTCAGCGTGCCTGCGCCCGTCGCCGAGGTAGAGCAAAATCTGGCAGACGGTGTCGACGCTCAACTCGTTTCACCCACTCCGCAACCCCTGACTACACAGCCACCTCAGCCGGTTGCGGCTGTAGCACCGGCTGCGCCTGCCCCCAACCGTTTGCGCAATCTGCTTGCCGAGGTGGTTCAGGCCCGTGAAGTTGAGGCGCAGGCTCTGGCTGAAGAGGCATTGCGCCAGGAAGCCGCGCGGGGCCGTCCAGCCAAGTGCAAGGCGCATATTGTGGTGGTGGTTTCGCTCAAGGGCGGTGTCGGTAAAACCACGTTGGCGGCCGGGCTGGCCAGCCGTTTGCGCCTGGAGGGCGGTCGCACGCTGGCCATCGATCTGGACCCGCAAAACGCGTTGCACTATCAACTTGGCGTCGAACACGGCGAGTCCGGCATCGGCAGCCTGAATGGGGCAGGGCACACCTGGAATGACAGGCTACAGCCCGGTTTTGATGGCGCTCTGTTGATGCCCTACGGCGTGTTGGGCGACGACGAAAGTCACGCACTGATTCATGACATGCACGAAGATCGATACTGGCTGGCTCGCCAGTTGGACCACATGGACCTGGCTGCAAACGATGTAGTGCTCATAGACACTCCGACCGGTTCTACTGCGTCATTGGCGCAAGCCCTGGATGTGGCGGATGAAGTGATTGTGGTCACCACGGCCGATGCGGCCAGCTTCAACACGTTAGACCCGATAGAGCGCCTACTGAATGCGTCCCATGCCCGCGCCGCGTCTTCACATTGCAACTATGTGGTGAATCAGTTCGACGCCAGCCGTGAGTTTTCCCGGGACATGCTCGAGGTGTTCAAGCGTCGCCTTGGGCAGCAGTTGATGGCAGTTGTAGCTCTGGACAATACCTTGGGCGAAGCGCTGGCCTATGGACGCAACCCCATGTCGGCGGCCGAGCCTTCGCCAGCGTGTGAAGATGTGCTGCAGCTTGCAGAACAACTCAAGGTCCGGTTCAAAACCTCGTGTGCTCAAGAGGTTGAAGCCCAGTGATAACGACTACTCCAGAAGCCGATGCAGCCGCCCCGCCAACCCGCACTCAGCGTTGGGCCCAAGCGTTATCTGATCGTATTGAGCAGTGGCCGTCCGGGCTGCGTCACGTACTGGGCCTGGGCGTGACGCTGTTATGCGTGATGCTGGGCATCTTAATCATCATTACGCCGTTTGAGTTTTATGCGCAGTGCATGTTCGCCGTGGGCTGTTTCGCGGTGGCGCTGGTGTTGCGCAAGATTCCGGGGCGCCTGACAGTGTTGATCCTCATCGGCCTGTCACTCACCGCTTCGCTGCGTTACATGTACTGGCGCGTCACGGCGACACTGGACTTTGAAAGCTGGCTCGACATCGCGTTCGGTTACGGCCTGGTGCTGGCTGAACTGTATGCCCTGGCGGTGCTGGTGTTCGGCTACTTGCAAACGGCCTGGCCACTGCGTCGCCAACCTGTGCTGCTCAAGGGGCCGCCCAGCGAGTGGCCGGTTGTCGACGTGTTTATTCCGACCTACAACGAAGCGCTGGATATTGTAAAGCTGACGATTTTTGCCGCTCAGGCCATGGACTGGCCCAAGGACAAGCTGCGCGTTCATGTGCTCGACGACGGTAATCGCAAAGATTTTCGTGAGTTCTGCGAGCAGATCAACGTCGGCTACATCACTCGTGACAACAACCGTCACGCCAAAGCCGGCAACCTCAACGAAGCCTTGAAGGTGACCAGCGGCGAGTACGTGGCCTTTTTTGATGCCGACCACGTGCCAACCCGCTCGTTCCTGCAAATCAGCATTGGCTGGTTTCTCAAAGACCCCAAGCTTGCGATGTTGCAGACCCCGCACTTCTTCTTTTCACCGGATCCGTTTGAAAAAAACCTCAACACCTTCCGTTCAGTGCCCAACGAAGGGGAATTGTTTTACGGCCTGGTGCAAGACGGTAACGACCTGTGGAACGCGACTTTTTTCTGCGGTTCATGCGCGGTATTGCGCCGTGACCCATTGCTTGAAGTGGGCGGCGTCGCGGTAGAAACCGTGACCGAAGACGCCCATACCGCGCTGAAACTCAACCGCGCGGGCTACAACACGGCGTATCTGGCGATTCCGCAAGCAGCAGGGCTGGCCACCGAAAGTTTGTCGCGTCATATCAGCCAGCGGGTGCGCTGGGCGCGGGGCATGGCGCAAATCTTTCGCACCGATAACCCGTTGTTCGGCAAAGGCTTAAAGCTGGGCCAACGGCTCTGCTACCTCAACGCCATGCTGCACTTTTTCTACGGTTTGCCGCGCTTGGTGTTCTTGACCGCACCGCTGGCGTACCTGTTTTTTGGTGCGCAGATCTTCCATGCCACCGGCTTGATGATCATGGCGTATGCGTTACCGCATATTTTCCATGCGGCGTTGACCAACTCGGCGATTCAGGGGCGGTTTCGCCACTCGTTCTGGAACGAGGTGTACGAGACCGTACTGGCCTGGTACATCATGGGGCCGGTGTTGATGGCGCTGGTCAAGCCCAAGTTCGGTGGCTTCAACGTGACCAGCAAGGGCGGGATCATCGATCAGACCTTCTTTGACTGGAAGCTGGCCCGGCCCTATATCGTGCTGCTGGCCATCAACCTGGCCGGGATGATTTTCGGCTTTGTGCAACTGGCAGTGGGCAGCGAGGGGGCGGTCGTTACCTTGCTGATCAACCTGGTGTGGACGGTCTACAACCTGATCATCACCAGTGCGGCCGTGGCAGTAGCCAGTGAAACCCGCCAGGTGCGTTCTGAACCGCGGGTGGCTGCTGTTATGCCTGCGCTCATGACCTTGCCCGATGGCAGCGTGATCGAAGGCGTGACTCAAGACTTCTCGCAAAAAGGCATGGGCCTGAGATTACCCGAAGGCGTTAGCTTGCCCCAAGGGTCGAAGGTGCAGATCTCGCTGTTTCGCAACGATAAGCCGAGCGAGTTCCCGGCCATTATTGTGTTCAGCCGCGGCGGCTTGCTGGGCTTGCAATTCGACCAATTGAGTCTGCGTCAGCAAAGTGAACTGGTTCGTCTGACGTTTTCACGTGCCGATACCTGGGCTTCAACTTGGGGCCATGGCGAGATCGACACGCCTTTGGTGGCTTTCCGTGCCGTTACCCGCATCGGGTGGCGCGGTTTTACCGCACTGTTCAAAGCCATGCTTATGGAAATACGAAACGCTGTTGCGCGTCGTCGTGTCGCCCCATCCACTCTAGAAAACGTATTGGACAAATGATGAACTCAAAGTCTTTCGCTTTCAGTAATCTGCGCGACCCACGTCGTGCACTGGCAGGCCTGACCTGTGCCTGGCTAGCGTTGAGTGGCGGCACGGCCCTCGCCGAGACGGCTACTGCGTCTGCTGCCCCTGCCGCTACCCAGAAAAGCTACACCGTGACCCTCAAGCAGTTGGGGCGTAATTACCCTATGACCTTGCGCGGTGTGGACTCAACCGACAGCGTCAACTTCAACGTACGCGCCGACTCGATTGTGACGGGTGCGAAGTTGAATCTGCAGTACGCCTATTCGCCTTCGTTGCTGGCCGACCTGTCGCAAATCAACGTGTTGATCAATGATGAAGTGGCGGCGAGCCTGCCGCTGCCTAAAGACAAAGCCGGGCAACCGCAGCAGCAAACCATCGATATTCCGCCGCACCTGATCACTGAGTTCAACCGTTTGAGCTTGCAGTTCATCGGGCACTACACCATGAGTTGCGAGGACCCGCAGCACTCCAGCTTGTGGGCCAAAATCAACAACGGCACCAACCTCACCCTTGATGTATCACCGCTGCCGTTACCTAATGATTTGTCAATTTTACCGTTGCCATTTTTTGATCGTCGTGACGCGCAGCCATTGGAGCTGCCATTTGTTTTTGCCGCCTCACCGGACAACACCACGCTGGAAGCGGCCGGTGCGTTGTCTTCCTGGTTCGGTGCATTGTCCAGCTATCGCGGGGCGCGGTTCTCTTCCAGCTTCAACCAGATCCCTGCAAGCGGTAACGCCGTGGTATTGCTCAGCGGCCAGGGTGACTTGCAACTGGACGGTGTGACGTTGCCAGCGGCCAAGGGCCCGAGCGTGAGCATCATCACCAACCCGAACGACCCCAACGGTAAGTTGTTGCTCATTACCGGGCGTGACAGTGCTGAGCTCAAACGGGCCGCCACGGCGTTGGTGTTGGGCAGCCAGACGTTGTCGGGTAATGGCGTGGTGATCGATAACCTCACGGTGGTGCAGCCACGCAAGCCTTACGACGCGCCAAACTGGTTGCCGACAGATCGCAAGGTCAAGCTCGGCGAGTTGCTGCCAGAACAACAGTTCAATGTCACCGGTTACAACCCGGGTGACATCGTAGTGCCGCTGAACTTCCCGCCGGACCTGTTCACCTGGCGCGATAGCGGGGCCCCGTTGGACCTCAAATACCGCTACACCCCGCAAGAAAAATCCAACAACTCGTCGTTTATCGTCAGCTTTAACGATGCGTTGATTCAGTCGCAAAGCCTGCCCTCCGAGGAAAAACTCGACAGCAGCGTGCTGAGCACCCTGAAAAGCAACAACGGCAACCTCGATCGCGAGCTGAGCGTAAACTTGCCGCTGAACTCGGTGGCCCTGCAGTCACGCCTGCAACTGCGCTACATGTTCGATTACATCAAGCAGGGCGAATGCCGCGACATCATCATCGACAACATGCGCGGCTCCATCGACCCTGAGTCTACGCTGGACCTGACCGGCTACGACCATTTCATCGCGATGCCTAACCTGGGTGTGTTCAAAGACGCCGGTTTCCCGTTCACCCGCATGGCTGACCTGTCAGAAACCGCGGTGGTGCTGCCTGATCACCCAGGCGTTGCCGAACTGAATGCGTTCCTGACCGTGCTCGGCCGTTTTGGCCAGTCCACCGGTTACCCTGCGGTTGGCGTGCAAGTGATTGAAGCCGACAAAGTGGCGGGCGCCGCAGATAAAGACCTGCTGGTGTTTGCCTCGGGCAACAACCAGCCGTTGCTGTCGCTGTGGGCCGATCGCCTGCCGGCTTACGATGCTAATGGCCAGCAGAAATTCCATCTGTCTGACCTGCCGATGCGCGTTCGCGACTGGTTCAGCCCGGATCCGGAAGCCAACTTGCGTAAAACCAAGCTGGCAATGGCGTTCTCTGGTGGTGCGCGCAGCACTTACCTGACGGGCTTTGAGTCGCCGCTCAAGAGCGGTCGCAGTGTGGTGGTGATCGCAGGGGGCGGCCCTGACGGCCTGGCGGATGCGACCAATGCCCTGATTGGCGGGGAGGATTACAACCAGTCGGTCCAGGGCAGCCTGGTGGTGGTTCGCGATAAAGCCGTCGAGGCGCTGGTAGCTGACGAGGATTACTACGTCGGCAGCCTGGGCACGATCAAATACCTGCAATGGTTGATGTCGCGCCACGTGCTGTGGGTGCTGGTGCTGACTGGCCTGGGCGTGGTGGTGCTCAGCGGGCTGGCTTACCTGGCATTGCGTGCGCGTGCCAACAAGCGTCTTAAAGAGTAGGCCCCAGTGCTTTTCGTGAAGGGTGTGGATGTTGTGCGAGCCCGCGTTCGGGGTGGCCTGCTGTGTGCGTTGCTGTTGACCTTACTGCTGCCGGTCACTGCGCGCGCAGAGGCCTGCAGTGTGCCGCCCTGGCCGCTTTGGCAAACATTTGTTGAGCACTTTGTGCAGCCCGACGGCCGGGTCATGGACGCCAGCACGCCGCAGCGTCACAGCTCTTCAGAGGGGCAGTCGTACGCGATGTTCTTTGCCTTGGTGGCGGATGATCGCGAAACCTTTGAAAAGCTGTGGCGCTGGAGCGTGAATAACCTCGCCCAAGGTGACATCAAGGCCCATTTGCCGGGTTGGTTCTGGGGCCTGGACGAGCACGGAGAATGGGTCTTGCTGGACAGCAACTCGGCGTCTGACGGCGACCTGTGGTTTGCCTACGCCTTGCTGGAAGCCGGGCGACTCTGGCATCGAGCGGATTACACCGAAGACGCTCGGCATCTGTTGGATAACATCGCCACTCAAGAGGTTGCCGCATTGCCGGGCTTGGGCAAGATGCTGATGCCGGGCAAGTTCGGCTTTATCAAACCTGATCCGGCCAGCCCTGATCAGTGGCAGCTAAACCCCAGCTACATGCCGATTCCGATACTGCGGCGCTTTGCCGAGGTTGATCCCAAAGGTCCATGGGCGGACATCGCGAAGAACACTGCCGCCTTGATCAAAGCCGTTTCTCACAACGGTTTTGTCGCGGATTGGGTCACTTATCGCGCCACCGGCGCCAAAACCGGCGAGTTCGTGACCGACCCCACCAAAGGCGATCTGGGCAGCTATGACGCGATTCGGACCTACATGTGGGCCGGGCTGATGCCTGCCCGTGACCGGCTGCGCAAACCCTTGCTCGATAGCCTGGGCGGTATGTTGCAGGCCACCACCGAGGATGGCGTGCCCCCGGAAAAAGTTCAGGTCACCACCGGCGCGCATAGTGGAGCAGGGCCGTTTGGTTTCTCGGCTGCGTTGCTGCCGTACCTCAAGGCGCTGGGCAAGACCACGCTGCAAAAAGAGCAGGCCTTGCGCGTTGACCAGCTTATGGCGCAAAGCCTGACGCCAGAAGCAGTCAAGCTTGCTCAGCCACCGTACTACTTTTTTGTATTGAGCCTGTTTTCCTTGGGCTATATGGACAACCGCTACCACTTCCTCGATGACGGGAAGTTGCAACCGATGTGGGAGACAATATGTCCGCGCGCCACCACGCCGTAGCCTTCGGGATACTTGCGACACTGATTAACAGCAGCAGTTTTGCCGCGCTCAATGACGCGGGCAAGGCATTGCTTGAACAGGGTAAATACTGGCAGACACAAGATGACTCGGCCCGTGCCACGGAGGTCTGGAAAAAGCTGTTGCTGATCGATCCGCAGCAAGTGGATGCGTTGTATGGCCTGGGCCTGCTTGAACTCAAGGCCAAGCGCGTGACAGGCGCGAGCAATTACCTGGCGCAGTTGAAACAGTCCCATCCCGGTGATCCACTGACCTTGCAACTGGAGCAAGCCATTGCCCTGCAGGCCGGTAAAAACCCGGACCTGCTGGATCAGGCGCGCACCCAGGCCCGTAGCGGCGAACTGGATAAATCGGTGGCGTTGTATCGGCAGGCGTTTGCCGGCAAACCGCCGCAAGGTGAGCTGGCGCTGGAGTTCTACAACTACCTGAGCTACACCGCTGGCGGCGCCAATGAAGCCCGTCAAGGGCTGTTGCGCTTGCTGCAACAGAACCCGAACAATGCCAAGGCCAAGCTGGTACTGGCCAAATTGCTGATTCGCAACGAGGGCACCCGCCCTGAAGGTTTGCAGCGCCTTGCGCAACTGTCGACATTGCCTGAGCTTGGCGGTGAAGCCACCGAAAGCTGGCGCCAGGGGCTGGTCTGGCTGGGCACGCCACGCCCTTCGGACATTCCCTTGTTTGAGGCCTACCTTAAGGCCAACCCGAACGACAGTGAGATTCGCACGCAAATGCTCAGCCGGCCCAAAGCGGGCAGCACGGCCAACATGAACCCCAACTTGGCGCGCGGGTACAAGGCGCTGCAAAACAACCAGCTCAACGTTGCCGAACAAGCGTTTCTGGCACGCCTCAAAGAACAGCCGCAAGACTCGGACGCCTTGGGCGGCCTAGGGCTGGTGCGTCAGCGTCAGGGGCGTTTGAGCGACGCCAATGAGTTGTTGAGCCGTGCCGCCGCTCGCAGTTCCGACAAGCGCTGGCAGTCGGCGTTGGACGGCAACCGCTATTGGAGCCTGTTGGACCAGGCCGACAAGGCACAGGCCAGTCAGGACTTGCCACGGGCGCGCAGCCTGTTGCAGCAAGCCATCGCCAGCAAGCCGCGGCAGGTCGAAGGCTACATTGCGCTGGGCGGGGTACAGGCCGCGCAAAATCAGTTGACCAATGCCGAGGCCAGCTATCGTCAGGCCCTTAGTCTGGACAACGATAACCCGGACGCGTTGCTCGGGTTGATCACGGTGATGGCGCAAAACGGTCAAGCCAGCCAGGCCATGCAGATGGTTGAGCGCATGACCCCGGCCCAGCAACAGCGTTTGGGCGATCTGCGTCCGTTGAAAGCCGCAGTAGCGGTGGGCAAGGCCAAAAATGCGGCGCGCAGTGGTGACCTCAAGGGCGCGATCACGGCGCAACAGGAAGCCGTGCGCAATGATCCGGGCAATGCCTGGGCGCACTACGACCTGGCGCTGTATTACCTGCAAGCCAAAACCCCGGACAAGGCTCGGCAAACCATGGCCGATGCGCTCAAGTCCAACCCGCAAGACCCCGAAGTCTTGTACGCGAGTGCCTTGCTGTCCAGCCAGTTAGGCGAATGGTCGGCCGCGCAAAGCACGCTGGATCGCATCCCCATGAGCCAGCGAACAGCACCGATGCAGCAACTGGCCAGCGAAGCGCAACTGCAGGCGCTGGTCACACAGGCGGCGACGCTGGCCAAGCAGGGCGACCGTGAGCAAGCGCTGACCTTGTTGCGCCGCGCTGAACTGGCCGCCAACGGCAAGCCGCAATCCATTGGCATGTTGGCCTCGGCTTATGTCGATGCGGGTTACCCGGATCACGCTTTGTCGATGCTGCGCAACGCCATTGCGCAGAGCACTAATCCGCCCGCGTCGTTGCGTCTGGCGTATGCCGGTGTGCTGCTCAAAACCGGTGATGACGCCAAGGTTAATCAGTTGCTGCACCAATTGCAGAGCCAGCCTTTGACCACGGCGGATCAGCGTACCTACGACGAGCTGCTGTTTTTGTACACCGTGCGTCAGGCGGACGTACTGCGGGAGAAGGGCGATTTGGTCGCGGCTTACGACACCTTGGCCCCGGCGCTGGCCCAACGGCCGAACGACCCATTGGCCAACGGCGCACTGGCGCGCATGTACCTGGCCAATGGCGACAGCGCCAAAGCCATCGCGCTGTACAAGCCATTGTTGCGGGCTGCGCCTGATGACCCGCAATTGCAGATCGGCATGGCCCAGGCCTTGAACAAATCGGGTGACAAGAGCGGGGCCGCCGCTGCGGCGGACAAAGCCCTTGAACTGGCGCCCAACGATGCACAGATCCTCGCCAGTGCGGCGGGCATTTTCCGCGCCCAAGGCAAAAACGCCAAGGCTCAGGATCTGTACACCCGCGCCCTGGCATTGCAGGCGCCGCCCAAGCAAGACGCCAATCCCTTCGCGAAATCGGCTGTGGCCGCCAACCCGTTTGTGGGGGCAGAAGGGCAACGTCGCCAGTCGCGTTTGGCCCAAGGCAGCGTGCCGCTGATTCCCGAGCCTGCACAGGAGCAACTGGCCGCGCCCGACGAAGACATCGCTGCGCCCGTGCCGGTGTATGCAGGTAACTCACGCAACCCAGCGCGCATCGCACCGAGTGTCAGCAGTGGCGGGTATGCCGTGTCTGAGTTCGACGATGATTACGTTGCGCCACGTCGGGTTGCTTCAGCTCCGGTCAGCGACCCGCAAGAAGAAGCGCGCCAGGCGATGCAAACCGCTTTGACCGAGATCAAGCAGGAGCGCAGCCCGCGTATCACCCAAGGGGTGGCCATTCGCAGCAACGACAGCGAGTCGGGCCTGAGCAAAATGACCGACGTGGAAGCGCCGCTGGAGATCAGTTTGCCGGTGGGTGATGACCGTGTTGCCTTGCGCGTGACCCCGGTGTCGTTGAACGCTGGCAGCGTCGGTGATTCGGCCAAAAACCGCTTTGGCGGCCCTAATGCGGCTCAGATCGCAGCGGTGCAAACCGTGTTGGCGGCCCCCGACCCAACCCCGGCAGCGCTGGCTGCGGCCAGTGGTGTCAATGGCTCGGCCGGTCGGCAAAAAGACTCGGGCGTGGGTGTGGCGGTGGGCTATGAAATGCCCTCGCAAGGGCTCAAGGCTGACATCGGCGTCAGCCCGCTGGGCTTTCTGTACAGCACGCCCGTGGGTGGCGTGAGCATTGATCGCGCGCTCAGCGAAGACAGTAACGTGCGTTACGGGGCGAGCTTGTCGCGCCGCTCGGTGAACGACAGCCTGGTGTCTTTTGCCGGTGCCAAAGATGCGCGCAGCGGCCTCAAGTGGGGCGGAGTAACCGCCAACGGCGGGCGCGTGCAACTGGGTTACGACAACGGTGACTACGGCGCGTACGGTTACGCAGGCCTGTACAAACTGCTGGGCAACAACGTCAAGGACAACACCCGTGCCGAAGGCGGCGCCGGTATTTACTGGTACCTGCTCAGGGATGAAGAACGCCAGTTGACGGCAGGCCTTGGCGCCACGGCCCTTAAGTACGACAACAACCAGGACAACTTCACCTACGGCAGTGGCGGCTACTTCAGCCCGCAAAACTACTTCTCCATCGGCGTGCCGGTGAGCTGGTCGCAACGCGCTGATCGCTGGAGCTACACGCTGCGCGGTTCGGTGGGCCTGCAACACATCGAGCAGGACTCGGCCAAGTACTTCGCCAACGACGGCGCCATGCAAGCATCGCTGGAGCAGGCGTCGGCGGCCTATGCCGCTGCCGGCTCATCGTTGCAGACCAAATCTTCAGGCCAGAACAAAAACGGGATCGGCTACAACCTCGGCGCGGCAGCCGAGTACCGTTTGGGCAGCAACATGATTTTGGGGGGCAGCTTTGGCATGGACAACGCCCAGGACTACAAGCAGTGGACGGGTGGCTTGTACCTTCGTTACACGCTCGAAGATTTCACCGGGCGCATGCCGATGCCGATCAATCCTTACCTTTCCCCGTATTCGAACTAATGTGCAGGAGCTAGACCGTGGCAGCATCTCTTTTGGCGGGCATGACAATTCTAATGATCGGCGACAGCCACTTGGCGACGCCGGGGTATTTGATTACGTCGTTGCATGAAGACCTCGTGGCCCAGGGGGCCAAAGTACACACCCTGGGCATTTGCGGCTCCAATGCCGGTGATTGGCTCAAAGCCTCCCCGGCGGGGCAGTGCGGGGCTGCCGAGCGTAAGGATGGCGGCAAGGTGGTGGTGTTGAGTGACAAGACCGCGACTACCCCCATCAGTGAGTTGATCGCTGCCGATAAGCCGGACCTGGTGCTGGTTGTACTGGGCGACACCATGGCGGGTTACGACAAGCCGCAATTCCCTAAAACCTGGGCCTGGCAGCAGACCACCGACCTGGCCAAAGCGATTGCTGCAACGGGCAAGCGTTGCGTCTGGGTGGGGCCGAATTGGGGCTCTGTGGGTGCTCAATACAAAAAGACCCCGGAGCGGGTCAAGCAGGTGTCGGGTTTCCTGGCGGCCAACGTTGCGCCCTGCGATTACATCGACTCCTTGAAGTTTTCGGTTCCGGGGCAAAAAGAGTGGGCAACGGTCGACGGCCAGCACATGACCGCACCTGGCTACAAGCTCTGGGGTGACGCTATCGACAAGGCGTTGCTAGACACGCCTGCGGTCAAGGGGCTGAAAAAATGAGCAAGCACTTTTCGGCGCTAATGGCCCTGCCGGTGTTGGCATGCAGCGCCCTGGCAAATGCTGCGCCTGCGCTCTACGCCACCGGCCCGGCTGAAGACTCGGCATTTATTCGCTTCGTCAACGCCAGCCCTGCGCCGCTGGAGGTGGTTGCTCAGCCTGGGCAGGCGCCGCTGCGTCTGGAGGCGGCGCAGCCGGTGTCGCTGTTGTTTCCCGTGGACTCCAGCAAGCCGGTCAAGGGCACGCTGGTCAGTGGCGGGCAGAAGTTGCCCATCGATTTGAAGATCGAGCCCAGTGAGTTTGTCACGGTGTTTGCTGTGCCGGATGGCGCGGGTATTCAACAGGCGGTGGTGCGCGAGCCCGACACTGACTTCAACGCTTTAAAGGCGTCGCTGGCATTTTTTAACGTCGATGCGTCATGTGCCGATGCCGCGCTGCTTGCTGCGGGCCGTAACGCTGAGTTGTTCAAGTCTGTCCCGGTCAACACCGCCCAGCGCCGCCTGATCAATCCGGTGCAATTGTCGGTGCAACTGGTGTGCGCGAATGCCAATGTCGGCGCTGCGCTGGATCTGGGCCAACTCAAGGCGGGCGAGCGTTACAGCGTGATGCTGGTGCCGTCTGCCAACGGGCCGCGGTTGTTGCACGCAACGGACACTCTATCCCACTGATCGGATTCTGCCGCCGCCATGGTCTTCGCCTCTCTCGAGTTTCTGACGTTATTTCTGCCAGCGTTCCTGCTCATCTATGCGCTGGGCAAGCCGCAGTGGCGTAACGTCATTTTGTTGATCGGCAGCTGGTTGTTTTACGGCTGGCTGAACCCGATGTTTCTCGCGTTGCACATGGCGTTGACCGTGGTCGCGTGGGTTGGCGGGCTGCTGATTGACCGCTCGCGGGAAGACTCGAAGGGCCGTGTGCGGTTGTTGGTCGCCCTGATCGTGTTCAACACCGCCGTGCTCTGCTGGTACAAGTACGCGAACATCCTTGCGGCCACCTGGATGGAGTGGATCACCTACCCGGGTGCCATGCCGCTGGAATGGCAGCGCGTGGCGCTGCCTGCCGGGCTGTCGTTTATCGTTCTGCAGGCGATCTCTTATCTGGTGGACGTGCACCGCAAAACCGTGCCGGTCGAGCGCAGCTTTGTGAACTACGCCACCTACATTTCGATGTTCGGCCACTCGATTGCAGGGCCGATTATTCGTTACGACTGGGTGCGTCGCGAACTGGTCAAACGCTACTTCGACTGGCAGAACTTCTCGCTGGGTGCCCGTCGTTTCATGATCGGCATGTGCATGAAAGTGCTGGTGGCCGACACTCTCTCGCCGCTGGTGGACGTGGCGTTTCATCTGGACAATCCGTCCTTTGTTGATGCCTGGATCGGTTGCCTGGCGTACTCGCTGCAACTGTTTTTCGACTTTGCCGGCTACAGCGCCATGGCCATCGGCCTGGGTCTGATGCTGGGTTTTCACTTCCCGGAAAACTTCAATCAGCCGTATCTGGCCCGAAGCATTCAGGACTTCTGGCGGCGCTGGCACATGTCCCTGTCCAGCTGGTTGCGCGACTACCTGTACATCGCCTTGGGTGGCAACCGCAATGGCGCCTGGAAAACCTATCGCAACCTGTTCCTGACCATGGCCATCGCCGGTCTGTGGCATGGCGGCGACAGCTGGAACTACCTGCTGTGGGGCGCTGCGCACGGTATTGCATTGTGCGTAGACCGCCTGTGGTCCCGCTCGACCCTGCCGAGCATCCCGCCGGTGCTGGCGCACACCTTGACCCTGTTGTTTGTGTTTATGGCCTGGACGCTGTTCCGCGCGCCGGACTTCCATTCGGCGTTGAACATGTACGCGGGGCAGATTGGTTTGCACGACTTTGCACTGGGCGACGCGCTGGCCGTGACCCTGCGTTCGGCTCATGGCCTGGCGGCTTTGCTGGGGATCGCCTGCATCCTCGCGCCGGCCTTTAAAAGTCGGTATGAGCAACGTTTCGGCGGCTCAGCGCTGTATGCACCGATAGCGGCCGTGTGGCCGGTGGCGGGTTTTCTGCTCTCGTTCGCGTTGATCGCGAGTCGTGAAGCGGTGCCTTTCCTGTACTTCCAGTTCTGATGGCCGAGCCCATGCCTGACTCATCTCCAAAAGCGGTTATGCCGAGTGAATTCACGGCCCGTATCAGCAAGCTGTCCGGCTGGGTATTCGCCGCGTTTTTGCTGGCAAGCTTTGCTTCGGCTGTCTGGTTAATGGTCAGTGGCAAGGTACAACTGTTGCCGCCCAACCTCACCCAGGACCAAGTGCTGCATGGCGAAGTCACCCATAAAATCGCCAAGCAATTGTCGATGGCGGCGGTGCCGGAACGCGCCGCCGATCTGGAGCGTGCGGCCAGTTGGCTGACCTTCCATGACACCGGCGCGCGGGTGCGTCCGGGCTGTGACGGCTGGTTATTCCTGACCGACGAAATGCGCATCAACCGTCACGCCCAAGACAATGCCAACACCAAAGCGGCAGCGGTGGTCGACATTCAACAGCGCTTGGCCAAACGCGGGATTCAACTGCTGGTAGCGGTGGTGCCGGACAAGAGCCGGATTGGCGCTTCACAACTGTGCGATTTGCGTCGTCCGGCGCAATTGCAGGACCGCGCGGTGGCGTGGGTTGCCGCGTTGAACAAGGCAGGCGTCAAGGCCATCGACCTGGCGCCCACCCTGCAACCGTTGGGTGCCGAGGCGTTTCTGCGCACTGACACTCACTGGAGCGAAGTGGGCTCATCGGCGGCTGCCAAAGCGATTGCCCAGCACGTGCAGGCCATGGGCATCAACGCCACCCCGCACACAGACTACGAGCGCACCGTGCAAAGCCCTGCGCGCCGCCCGGGCGACCTGGTGCACCTGGCGGGCCTTGACTGGTTGCCGGTGAGCGCCCAGCCCGCCCCGGAAACAGTGGCGGCTAGCGAGTTCAGCGAGAAAAAGACCGAAGGCAGCAGCGGGGCGACAAGCGAGGATGACCTGTTTGGCGACGATAACTTGCCCAACATCGCGCTGATCGGCACCTCCTTTTCGCGTAACTCCAACTTCCTGGGTTTCCTGCAACAGGCGCTGGCCGCGCCGGTGGGCAACTTCTCCAAGGATGGCGGCGAGTTTTCTGGTGGTGCGAACACCTACTTCAACAACCCGGCCTTCAAAGACACCCCGCCCAAACTGGTAATCTGGGAAATCCCCGAGCGCGACATCCAGACGCCTTACAGCGAAACAATTGAGTGGGCCAAGTAGGTAACAACCCACGTAGCAGTTGACGAGCTCAGCGAGGCTACGTCCGGCTGCGAAGCAGTCGTAAAGATCTTTTACTGGCACCGGCAGCATGAGGCGCCGCGGTCTATGCTCACAGTCTTTCGCCATTCCTCCAAAGGACCGCAGCCATGACCGAAAAGACGTTGTTTGAGCCTTACGCCCTTGGGCACCTTACGCTTGCCAACCGCATCGTGATGGCGCCGCTGACGCGTAACCGTGCGGGTAAAGGGTTTGTGCCCAGTGAGTTTGCGCCAGAGTATTACGGCCAGCGGGCCTCGGCCGGTTTGCTGATTTCAGAAGCCACGCAAATTTCTCATCAAGGGCAGGGCTATCAGGACACGCCCGGTATTTATTCCCCGGCGCAAATTGACGGCTGGCGTGCAGTGACCGATGCCGTACATGCGAAGGGCGGGCGGATCTTTGCCCAGTTATGGCATGTGGGGCGGATCTCCCACGTAGACCTGCAGCCCAATGGCGATGCCCCGGTAGCACCTTCTGCGCTGCGGGCCGAGAGTAAAACCTTCGTCAATAACAGTTTTGTGGACGTCTCTGAACCTCGGGCGCTGGAGCTTGAGGAACTGCCGGGCATCATCAACGATTTTCGTCAGGCCGCCGCCAATGCCATCAAGGCAGGCTTTGACGGGGTCGAGATCCATGGCGCAAACGGTTACTTGCTGGACCAATTCGCCAAAGACGGCGCCAACCTGCGTGACGACGCCTATGGCGGTTCCATCGTCAACCGTGCCCGCTTGTTACTGGAGGTGGCGTCGGCGGTGGCCAGCGAGATCGGCCCGCAGCGTACCGGTATCCGTATTTCGCCGGTTTCCCCGGCCAACGGGATAACCAGCAGCGATCCGCAGGCGCAGTTTGATTACATCGTCGACCAGTTATCGGCGCTCGACCTGGTGTATCTGCATGTAGTGGAGGGTGCGACCGGCGGACCGCGTGATGTTGCGCCCTTTGACTATGCCGGGTTGCGTCGACGTTTCAAAAACACCTACATCGCCAATAACGGCTATGACCTGGCGCTGGCGAAGCAGCAATTGGCAGAAAACAAGGCAGATTTGTTCGCTTTCGGGCGGCCATTTATTGCCAATCCGGATCTGGTCGAGCGCCTGAAAACCGGTGCGCCTCTGGCTGAGCTGGATCCGAACACCCTGTATGGCGGGGGCGCTGCCGGATATATCGACTACCCGACGTTGTAGTCGCTGACGAGGCACGAAGGCTGCGAGAAGAGGTAAATAAAACGGTTTTCGCAGCCTCATGCTTCGGCAGCGACTACAGGTATTGCGAATTTTTTTTAGTTATTCGTTGGGTGCCTGGCGGCTGAATAACACTGGAAAATGGCAGGGGCGGCTGGATTTGAACCAACGCATGGCAGGATCAAAACCTGCTGCCTTACCGCTTGGCGACGCCCCTGTATCTGTTGCGAAGAGTGCCTTGCACTCTGTGTGACGCTGCTTACTGCGAGGTCTTTAAGATCTGCTGTAAGAGTGGGCGAGAATATATCGACATTTTCTCGACCTGTGAACCCCCTGAATGAAAAAAATCACGTAAAAACAGCCGCTTAGTGCTTTTTTAGGGCATGCCGAGAGGTTTTTTGCCCCGGCCAACGGTTGTCTGGTCAAAAAATAACCTTGCGCTTGTGAAATTTACCGAGTAATTTTTCATGAAATTAAGCTACATAAATTTCATGGCGGTATAAATGTGCCTTCCAGCCTGTGTGGAATCAGGGCGTGAATAAACAAGAAGAAATCGCTGCGCTGGCGATCCTCATTCACGATCTGCGCAAGCATAAAAAAGTCACCCTCACGGAACTGGCCGACAAAATTGGCCGCTCGGTGGGTTTTATGTCCCAGGTCGAACGCGGTCTGTCGCGGCCGACGGTGGCAGATCTCACCGCCATCAGCGAAACGCTGGACGTGCCGACCACCTATTTCTACAACATGCCCAAGCCCAAAGCCTTGTCCTGGGTTACCCGGCCGGACGAGCGCCGCACCTTGTACCTGGCCAACGGCATCACCGACATTCTGGTTTCGCCGAAAATCCGCGCATCGTTTTCCATGCTCGAAAGTTTGCTGGAGGCGGGTGCCACCAGCGGCGAGCGGCATATGCTCGACAGCTCCGAGCAGGGCGGCTATGTGCTGGAGGGCGAGCTGACCTTATGGCTGGGCGACGACGAAGACCCGGTGACCTTGCGCGCCGGCGACAGCTTTCAGTTCGACAGCAACACTTTGTGCCGTTACGCCAACCTGACCGAGCAGCTCACACGCGTGCTGTGGGTCTACACCTGATTTAAGGATGAATACGATGGATGCTGCGTGCTCTGACCTGCTGGCCGAAGTGCGGACCTTTCGCCAGCGCTACCCGGATGTGCGGTATGTCGACCTGATTTCCCTGGACATACCGGGGCATTTTTACGGCAAACGTTATCCGATCGACATGCTGGAAAAAGTCGCAGGGGGCAGCGCGCTCAAGTTGCCGCAAAACTGTGTGTTGCTGGGGGCGCAGGGCGGGTTGTTCAAGATCGGTGATTATTGCTTTAACGATGGCGACCCTGATGCCGTGCGCCGTCTGGTGCCCGGCACACTCAAGCCGGTGACTTGGGAAGGCCAGCCGCTGGGGCAAATGCTGATTACCTCTGACGGGACGGCAAAACCCATCGAATTCGAGCCGCGTGAAGTCCTCGCGCAAGTGCTTAACCGGTTGGCCAGCAAAGGCATTCATCCGGTGGTGGCGTTTGAGCTGGAGTTTTATCTCTTCGACAAGCACCTGCGTGATGGCCTGCCGCAATTTGCCCGTGACCCGTTCACCGACGACACCGATGACCAGCCCAACATGCACATCGAGCGCCTGTCGCGTTTTGCCCCGGTGCTCAATGAAATGGTTGAGGCGGCGCAAATCCAGGGTATCGATGCCACGGTCATTACCGCCGAACTGGGCCCGGGCCAGTTTGAAATCAACTTTGGCCACCTTGACGATGGTTTGCGTGCCGCCGACTGGTCAGCGCTGTTCTGCCGCAGCACCCGGGGTGTTGCGATGAAGCACGGTTACCGGGCCAGTTTTATGTCCAAACCCTACCTGCATCAGCCGGGCAGCGGCATGCATGTGCACGTCAGCCTGTATGACGCGGCGGGCAACAACCTGCTGGCGGCCAATCAACAGCAACCGCTGCGCCATGCCATTGCGGGTTGTCTGGAACTCTTGCCTGCGTGCATGCCGATTTTTGCCCCCAACCACAACGCCTTTCGCCGTCTGGGCGGCACCACCAACATCGCCACCCGCGCCAGTTGGGGCTTTGAAGACCGCGACGCGTGCTTGCGGATTCCCGAGTCAGACAGCAAAAACCTGCGGGTGGAATACCGTCTGGCGGGCGCCGATGCCAACCCGTACCTGGTGCTGGCGGCGATTTTGGTGGGGCTTGAGCACGGGCTTGAATCGGCCAAAGAGCCGATTGCGCCACTTAACGAAGACCGCAACAGCGGCGTCGACTTCCCGCTGGACATGCTCGAAGCCGTGCGCGCCATGCAGCCCCAACCGCAGTTGCGCGCAGGTTTGGGGGCCGAGTTCGTCGACGTTTATTGCGAAAACAAACGCCAGGACCATCTGGCGTTTATGCAAGACATCAGCGCGCGGGAGTACCGCTGGTTTATGTAAATAACGTTCTCGCTGGGCGGGTTAGAACGTTTGCCCCAGCGAGAACTGGAAGATTTGCGTTTCGGCATCGGTCGGTTTGCGCACCGGGAAGGCCAGGTTGACGCTCAGCGGGCCCATCGGGCTGTACCACGTCACGCCCACGCCCAGCGAGCTGGCCATCTGGCTCAGGTCTACGCCGTCGCAGCCGGTGGTGGTGCTCAAGTAGCACTTGTCTGAATACACGCTACCGACGTCCCAGAACAACGAGGTCCGCAGCGATTTGTTGTCCTTGATGAAGGGAATCGGGAACAGGTATTCGACGCCGCCGGTGATCATGATGTTGCCGCCCAGCGCGTCGGTTTTACGGTCGGTGTAGTACTCCTGGCCCATGCTCGCGTACTTGCCGGTGGCCGGGGTGTTGCGTGGGCCGAGGGTGCCGCTTTCAAAGCCGCGCACCGAACCTTCACCGCCTGCGGTGTAGTTTTCATAGAACGGCAGGCCGTCGGTTGAGCCGTAGCCATTGCCGTAGCCCAGGTTGGTATGAAAACGCAGCGAGGTGGACTGTGTCAGCGGCAGGAAGGTCTGGCCGCTGTAATCGATTTTGTAGAAACTCAGGTCGCTGCCGGGCACCGTGACCATCAGGTTGAGGTTTTGCGAGTAACCGCGTGTCGCCAGAATCCCTTTGTTCAGGGTCGATTCCGACCAGCCCAGGTTGGCCTTGAAGTTGGTGAAGGATTTGCCGTCGCGCTGGATGAAGTCATAGATCTCATCGGCGCTGTAAGTGCCGGGCTTGAGTTCGTCGTGCTGCGCAGTCAGGCCAAAACTGACGCGTGAAGTTTCGTTGATCGGGTAACCCAGGGTGATCCCGGCACCGTAGCTGTTGATCGAGTAGTACGACACGCCATCGTCGTAATAATCGTTGTAGTCGGTTTTGTTGTAGAACGCGTTGTAGCCAAGGCTCACGCCGTCCGGGGTGAAGTAGGGGTTAGTGAAGCCGATGTTGTATTTGCTTTGGTATTCGGAGCGGGTCAGGCCAAGGCTGGCGGAGTTACCCGTGCCCAAAAAGTTGTTCTGGGTGATCGAGCCGCCGAGGATCAATCCGGCGTTCTGGGCAAATCCCACGCTGGCAGTGATCGAGCCCGAGGCCTGTTCTTCAACGGTGTAGTTCACGTCCACCTGATCGTCGACACCCGCCACGGCCGGTGTTTCAACGTTGACCTCCTTGAAGTAGCCCAGACGCTCAAGGCGCACCTTGGACTGGTCAATCAGGTAGGTCGAGGCCCAGCCACCTTCCATCTGGCGCATTTCACGGCGCAGCACCTGGTCTTCGGTCTTGGTGTTGCCGCGGAAATTGATGCGGTTGGCGTACGCGCGTTTGGCCGGATCGACCACAAACACGATATCAACCGTGTGGTCGTCTTTATTCGGTGTTGGCACGGCGTTGACGTTGGCAAAGGTATAGCCTTCGTTGCCGAGGCGCCGGGTAATCAAGTCAGAGGTGGTGGTCATCAGTTTGCGCGAGAACACCTGGCCCTTTTGCACCAGCAACAAGGCTTTGATCTGCTCCTCGGGGATTTTCAGGTCGCCGCGCAAGGACACGTCGCGCACGGTGTACTTTTCACCCTCATTGATATTGACGGTGATGAACACCTGCTTTTTGTCAGGCGAAATCGAGACCTGAGTCGAGATGATCTCCATGTTGATGTAGCCGCGGTCCAGGTAATAAGAACGCAGGCGCTCAAGGTCACCGGTGAGCTTTTCGCGGGCGTACTTGTCATCGTTCTTGAAGAACGACAGCCAGTTGGTGGTCTTGAGGGTGAACTGGTCGTCGAGCTCTGCCTGATCAAACACGCTATTGCCGACCACGTTGATGTGCTTGATCGCCGCCACCTGGCCTTCGTCAATCTTGATCTTCAACTGCACGCGGTTACGCGGTTGGGAGACGACTTCGGTGTCTACCGAGGCCGAGTAACGGCCTTGGGCCACGTACTGGCGCAGCAACTCGTTGCGTACGCCTTCAAGGGTGGCCTTCTGGAAAATCTCGCCTTCGGCCAGCCCCGATTGCTTGAGGCCTTTCATCAGGTCGTCGGTGGAGATGGCCTTGTTGCCTTCTATATCAATGCTGGAAATAGACGGGCGTTCAACCACGGTAATGACCAGAACGTCGCCATCGCGACCCAACTGAATGTCCTGGAAAAACCCGGTTTTAAACAGTGCGCGGGTGGATTCTACCAAGCGCTGATCATCCGCTTCTTCGCCGACATTCAAGGGCAGGGCGCCGAACACGCTACCGGCGGAAACCCGCTGCAAGCCGTTGATTCGAATATCAGAAATTTTGAAACCCTGGGCATGTGCAAGGGTGGCATTGAGCAGCAGTGCAACCGAGCAGAGCAGGCGCGGAAAATTCATCAAGATCTTTATTTCCAGAACACATCGACAAGCAGCGCTGGCGGGCGTGCGGATGGCTCGAGCAGACGCCATGCTCCGCGAGCCACGCAAGCGGGTGGAGCGCCAGCATAAAAGCTCGGGGCGTTTGGTGCGGTTAACCCAGTGTCAAGTTAGGTAAAGGTTGGCGTTACGCGATGACGCTGCACGGTTCAGCTACGATAATGCCTGGCCCCCCTTTGCAAGAGTTCGCCATGATCCGTGTATTGCTCGTCGACGATGACCAGGAACTGACTGCACTGCTCAGTGAATATCTGGAGCGCGAAGGTTTTGCTGCGACCGCCGTGCACAGCGGCGAAGAGGGCGAAGTCCAGGCGTTGTCCGGTCGCTACAGCATTGTTGTACTGGATGTGATGTTGCCCCGGCTGTCGGGGATCGAAGTGCTGCGGCGCATTCGTGCGCGCAGCCAGGTGCCGGTGGTGTTGCTGACCGCCCGTGGCGACAACATTGACCGCATTACCGGCCTTGAGCTGGGCGCGGATGACTACGTGCCCAAACCCAGCTCGCCGGGTGAACTGGTGGCGCGTTTGCGGGCGATCATGCGTCGGGTCAATCCCGCCCCTGACCAGACCGCGACCGAAGCGATCAAGACCGGGCAGTTGGTGCTCTGGCCCGGCAAACGCCAGGCGCTGTGGCAAGGCAATGAGCTGGGCCTGACCAGTACGGAGTTCAGCCTGCTCGAAGAACTGGCCCGCTGCGCCGGGCAAGTGGTGAGCAAGCAAGATTTGTCGCTCAATGCCCTGGGCTGCCCGTTGACCCGCTACGACCGGCGCATCGACGTGCACATCAGCAGCATTCGGCAAAAGCTCGGCCCGCGTCCTGATGCCAAAGCCTGGATCCAGAGCGTGCGCGGCCTGGGCTACTTGTTGATCGCTGAATAATGAAAGCGAGTCGACTGTTCTGGAAGCTGTTTCTGGCGTTCTGGCTGGCCACCACGTTGACGTTTTTTGTCGGCATGGGCTTTGTGATCCTGAGCAAATCAAAACCGGGGGACCCGCACCTCGACACCATTCTGACCAGCGAAATCCACCTGCTTGAAACCTTTGGTGTCGAGTCGGGCATGCAATTGCTCACGGTCTGGCGCCACCCCGATGATCAAGCCATTGGCGTTTATGACAGCAGCGGGCAATTGCTGGCCGGGTCACCCGTATTGCACCCGGTGTTTGAGCGTGCGGTGCTGAGCAAAGAAGGCATCGAACTGTTTATCCGCTCGACCCGCGCGCCGGGTGAACACGGCGAACCAGGGCCGGGGCTTGGCGAAGGGCCGGGCCTGATGCCGTTGATTATCGGCACGGTGATGAGCGCGTTGTTCAGCGGCTACATGGCCTTTTACCTGACCTGGCCGTTGACCTTTTTGCGCCGCGCCATGAGTGACGTGGCCCAGGGCCGATTCGGTACGCGGGTCAAACCGATGATGGGCGGGCGCCGTGATGAAATCGTCGACCTGGCCGAAGACTGTGACCGCATGGCCAACCAGCTGAGGCTGCTGGTCGAAGCGCAACAGAGCTTGCTGCATGACATCTCCCACGAATTGCGCTCACCGCTGACGCGCATGCAAGTGGCGATCGGGCTATTGCATCAAGACCCCGGACGCAAAGAAATGGTCGAGCGCATCGAGCGCGAGTCGGTACGCATGGACACCCTGATTGAAGCGCTGCTGACTCTGGCCCGCGTTCAGGGGCGGCCCGACAGCATCGAGCGGGAGCTGGTCGACATCATCGAGTTGCTCAGATTGATCGTTGAAGATGCGCAGTTTGAGGCCGGGGTCAAAGACTGCGAAGTCACCTTGCAGGCGGGGCCACCTTTTGTCAGCCGGGTGAGCGGTGAACTGCTGTATCGCTGTTTTGAAAACGTGATTCGCAACGCCGTTCGCCATACCCGCCCCGGCACGCGTGTGCGGGTAACCACCCAGACCAGTCTGGCGGGCAACAGCTTGCAGGTGCAGATTACCGACCATGGGCCGGGGGTTGAAGAACAGCGCCTGAAGAGCATTTTCCAGCCCTTCGAGCGCGGCGCCAGCGAACCCGGTGGCGGTTTTGGGTTGGGGCTGGCAATTGCTTCACGCTCGGTGGAAATGCACGGCGGCACCATCGTCGCCTACAACCAGCCCTCGGGCGGCCTCACCGTAGAAATCAGCCTGCCCAAAGACCCCGTGTAGGAGCGCGTACACCCTGTAGTCGCTGACAAGGCACGAAGGCTGCGAACAACCCCCCCCCGTAGCAGTTGACGAGCCTTGCG
>NZ_WIVR01000040.1:0-47179 GCF_009600525.1 Pseudomonas sp. FSL R10-1350 | reverse complement strand
TGCAACCACCGCAGCCACCGCAACCGCAGCGCCAACACCGGCCGCTGCACCCGCTGCGGCGACACCCGCAACGCCGGCGACAACCCCTACCAGCGCTTCTTAAGCGTGGTTGATTGCGGCGCGCAGCGTTTGCAGCGCGCCGTGATCAGGGTGTTCAACCCCGCTAACCAGTCTTTGCAGCCAGTCGCAGTCGTCTTGCGATTGCGCAGGTAACCAGCCCAGGGTTGCCGTCTCCAGACGTCGCAACAACGTCCGTTCTGCCTCCAGCTCCAAGCCTTTGATCAGCCCGCGTAACGCAGACAATTCGTCATCGTGCGTGGCCGCTTCGCGCCATTGCGTGCGTAATTGGCGCAAGGGCTGCACGACGTCGCGTTGCCAAGGTTCAGCGCAAGCCCGCAAGCACTCAAAACGCGCCTCATCGCAGGCGATACGCCGGTGCTCCAGCCAGGCTGCGCACAGCAGCAGGCACACATCCAGGCCCTGACGTTGCAGGCTTAAACAGGCGTGCTCAATGCCGGGCAGGGCATAGACCTTCAAACAGTAATTCCACAGATCGGTCTGCATAGTGCAATTCGCGCCAGTTGAGAGGGAAGCTGGTAGACTCCGCGGCCATTATGATCCGACTTCAGAACCTGACTTTACAGCGTGGCCCTCAGCGTCTGCTAGAAGACGCCGAGCTGACCCTGCACGCCGGCCACAAAGCCGGTTTGGTCGGCGCCAATGGCGCCGGTAAATCCACTTTGTTCGCCTTGCTGCTGGGTGAGTTGACGCCTGATTCCGGGGATTGTCTGCTACCAGCCGACTGGCGGATTGCCCACATGCGGCAAGAAATCGACACCCTCGATCGCATTGCGATCGACTACGTGCTCGATGGCGACCAGCGCTTGCGCGAGGTGCAAGCCAATCTTGCCCAGGCTGAGGCCGCCCAGGACGGTGCCGCGCAGGCGCGCTGGCATGCCGAACTGGACAGCGCCGACGGTTACACCGCCGATGCCAGGGCGCGCAAAATGCTCGCCGGGCTGGGGTTTACCAACGAACAAATGGACCGCCCGGTCGCCGACTTCTCCGGCGGCTGGCGGATGCGCCTTAACCTGGCCCAGGCCCTGATGTGCCCGTCCGATCTGTTGTTGCTCGACGAACCGACCAACCACTTGGACCTCGACGCCATTCTGTGGCTCGAAGACTTCCTCAAAAGCTACCCCGGCACTATGTTGTTGATCTCCCACGACCGGGATTTCCTCGACGCTGTGGTCGATAACATCGCTCACGTCGAACAGCGCAAAATTACCCTCTATCGCGGGGGTTACAGCGCCTTTGAACGTGCCCGCGCCGAGCGTCTGGCTCAGCAACAACAGGCCTACGAGAAGCAGCAGGCGCAACGTGCGCACATGGAAAGCTACATCGCCCGTTTCAAGGCCCAGGCCACCAAGGCCCGTCAGGCGCAGAGCCGGATCAAGGCCCTTGAGCGCATGGAAGAACTGAGCGCGGCCCACGTCGACTCACCGTTCAACTTCGTGTTCCGTGAAGCGGTCAAACTCTCCAGCCCGTTGCTCGACTTGTCGGACGCGCGCCTGGGGTATGGCGACAAAACCATCCTTGAGAAGGTCAAGCTGCAACTGGTGCCGGGTGCCCGCATCGGCCTGCTCGGCCCGAACGGTGCCGGTAAGTCGACCCTGATCAAAAACCTGGCGGGTGAGCTGGTTCCGCTGGCGGGGCGTCTGGCCCGGGGCGAAAACCTGTCGGTCGGTTACTTTGCCCAGCATCAACTCGACTCACTGGACTCCAAGGCCAGCCCGTTGCTGCACTTGCAGCGTCTGGCGCCGACCGAGCGTGAGCAAGTGTTGCGTGATTTCCTCGGCGGGTTCGACTTCCGCGGGGCGCGCATCGACGAGCCGGTGCTGAACTTCTCGGGCGGTGAAAAAGCCCGTCTGGCCCTCGCGCTGATCGCGTGGGAACGCCCGAACCTGTTGCTGCTCGACGAACCGACCAACCACCTTGATCTGGAAATGCGCCTGGCCCTGACCATGGCCTTGCAAGAGTTCAGTGGTGCGGTGCTGGTGGTGTCTCACGATCGTCACTTGCTCAAAAGCACCACCGACGAGTTCTTGCTGGTAGCCGATGGCAAAGTCCAGGAGTTCGACGGCGACCTCGACGACTACGCCCGCTGGCTGGCTGATTACCGCCTGCGCAATGCGCCGGTGAGCAACACCGTAATCAACCCGGACAAGACCGATAAAAAGGCCCAACGTCAGGCGGCGGCTGCGTTGCGTCAGCAACTGGCACCGCACAAGCGTGAAGCCAACAAGCTCGAAAGCGAGTTGGGCAAAGTCACTGAAAAGCTCGCCCGGATCGAGACCAGCCTCGGTGACAGCGGCGTCTACGAGGCGGCGCGCAAAGACGAACTGCGTGAGTTGCTGGCCGATCAGGCCAAGCTCAAAGTGCTCGAAGGCCAGCTCGAAGAACGCTGGATGGAAGCCCTGGAAGTGCTTGAGACCTTGCAAGCCGAACTGGAAGCCCTGTCCTGATGGAGTCGCTCAACTTACCCGTACCGGCCGAGTTGATCGCGCCCCTATGGATCGGTGTGCAGATCTTGCTGATCCTGCTGGCGGGGTACTTCCTGCAACGCGTGGTTGCGCGTTTTCTGACCCGTCTGGGCGAGCGTTACCCTTTGCCGTCGCAGTTGCTGTTGCCGCTGCGAGGCGGGTTGCGCTGGTTCATCATGGGCAGCGCGGTGATCTTCGTTCTCGAACGCCTGGGCGTTTCGGCCACGGTGTTGTGGACCGCGCTGTCAGGCTTTGTGGCGGTGGCGGCGATTGCCTTCTTCGCCATGTGGAGCGTGTTGTCCAACCTGCTGTGCGCGGTGTTGATCTTCACCGTGGGGCCGTTTCGCATTGGCGACGTGGTGGAGTTGCTCGACACCCTCGACAAGCCGGGGGTCAAAGGTCGCGTCGTGGCCATCAACCTGCTGTACACCACCCTGGTTGAGCCTGCCGAAGCCGGCAGTGGCAGCAGCATGGTGCAAGTCCCCAACAGCCTGTTCTTCCAGCGCTCCGTGCGCCGCTGGCGCGAAGGCGATCTGTAAGGCGCCATAACTTTGTAGGAGCTGCCGCAGGCTGCGATCTTTTGATCTTCAAGCAACGTCAAAAGATCGCAGCCTCCGGCAGCTCCAACGGTTTGGATTTAAAAACATCTGGTTAATTTTCAGCCCGCGCATTAGCTTAAGGACTTGTTACAGTTTTTGTCCGAGGTGTGCGATGTCGCTGGAAACGTGGTTGGCCTTTTTCGCTGCTTGCTGGGTCATTAGCCTGTCGCCTGGCGCAGGCGCCATTGCGTCGATGTCGTGCGGCCTGCAATACGGCTTCTGGCGCGGCTATTGGAATGCGTTGGGCCTGCAACTGGGTCTGGCCCTGCAAATCTTTATTGTCGCCGCCGGTGTCGGTGCCATCCTCGCCGCGTCGTCCACCGCCTTCTACGCGATCAAATGGTTTGGCGTGGCCTACCTCGTTTACCTCGCCGTAAAACAATGGCGTGCCTTGCCGTCCGACCTCAGCGAAGACTCGGCCATCCGCCCCATCGGTAAACCGCTGGCGCTGGTGTTTCGTGGCTTTCTGGTGAATGTCAGCAACCCCAAAGCTCTAGTGTTCATGCTCGCGGTGCTGCCGCAGTTTGTGAACCCGAACGAGCCGTTGGTGAGCCAGTACCTGACCCTGGGTGTGACCATGATCGCCGTCGATTTGATCGTCATGGCCGGTTACACCGGCTTGGCGTCCAAGGTCTTGCGCCTGCTGCGCACGCCCAAACAGCAGCGCCGCCTGAACCGCACCTTTGCCGGTTTGTTCGTGGGTGCAGCAGGGTTTCTGGCGACGTTGCACCGCGCCACCACCTAAAAATCTTGAGTCGCGGTCATTGGAAGTGAACAATGTGTTACTTCTCATTTCCACCCGGATCTTTCAATGACCGCCCGATCGCGCTGTTTGGCCTGGCTGATGGTGCCAGTGCTCGCGTTGTGCAGCCTCGCTGTTTCAGCCAATTCCCCAGAAGGTGCTTCCCAAGCGTTGCACCTTATTGACTACATCGGTGCGGACTATCCGCCTACGGTCGAAGACGGCAAAGTCATCGACGAAACCGAGTATCACGAACAGTTAGAGTTCCTCACCGTCCTCAAGGGTCTGATTGCCGACTTGCCTGAACGCCCTGAGCGTGCGGAGCTGGCACAAGGTGTTGAGGCCCTGCAATCGGCCATTGAACAGCGCGAAGACGGCGCCAAGGTCGCCCGTGAGGCACGCCAGTTGGGGGCCAAGCTGGCCGTCGCCTACGAAGTCAGCCAAGCGCCGGTGATTACCCCGGATCCTGCGCGCGGTGAGCCGCTGTACGCCCTGCATTGTTCGGTGTGCCATGGTGCCACCGGCGCCGGGGACGGCCCGGCCAGCATGGGCATGACCCCGCCACCGGCCAACCTGCGCGATGCTGCGCGTCTTGACCGCCTGAGCCTCTACGCCATTTTCAACACCCTGGCGCTGGGCGTTGAAGGCACTGACATGCCTGCTTTTGCCGACCAACTGGACGACCGTCAGCGCTGGGACCTGGCCACCTATGTGGCCGGCCTAAGTGCAGACCCAGCGGCGGCTAAAGCAGACAAAACCTACGACCTCGCTGAATTAGCCCGTCAGACCCCGGGCGAAGTGCTGGCCGCAGAAGGCCCGCAAGCCGCAGCCACGTTCCGCGCACAACGGGCACAGCCGCCGCAGGTCAAGCGTGGCCCGGCGCAGTTGCTCGACTACACCAGCCAAACTCTGGACAAAAGCCTGGCGGCCTATCGCGAGGGTGATCGTGAACAAGCCTACGACTTGTCTGTAGCCGCCTACCTGGAAGGCTTTGAGCTGGTGGAAAGCTCGCTGGACAACGTCGACAGCAGCGTGCGTAAAACCACCGAAAAAGCCTTGATGGCGTATCGGCAATCGCTGCAGGACGGCTTGCCAATCGAACAGGTCGAGCAGCGTCTGGACGCCGCCAAAGCCTTGCTCAAAGAGTCGGCCGGGCTGCTGGGCAGCGATGGCTTGAGCTGGTCCTTGAGCTACATTTCGGGCTTGTTGATTCTGCTGCGTGAAGGCCTTGAAGCAATTCTGGTGCTGGCGGCTATCCTCGCCTTCTTACGCAACACCGGCCAGCAATCGGCGGTACGCAGCGTCAACATCGGCTGGGGCCTGGCTTTGGTCGCGGGCTTGGCCACGTGGGCGCTGGCCGCCTACGTGATTGACGTCAGCGGCGCCCAACGCGAACTGCTCGAAGGCTGCACCGCGCTGTTTGCCAGCGTCATGGTGCTGTGGCTGGGCGTGTGGATGCACGACCGCCGCCATGCCGATGCCTGGCAGGATTACATCAAAAGCAGCCTGGTCAGCGGCGGCGGGCGGTTTGGCTTTGCGGTGCTGGCGTTCTTCTCGGTGTACCGCGAACTGTTCGAAGTGATCCTGTTCTACGAAACCCTGTGGCTGCAAGCGGGCCCGGCCGGGCATGACGCCGTACTGGCGGGCGGTGCCACGGCGCTGGTGCTGCTGATCGGCCTGGCGTGGATCATCCTGCGCGGCTCAGCCAAATTGCCACTGGGCGTATTCTTCGGCATCAACGCCGCGCTGCTGTGCGCCTTGTCCGTCGTCTTCGCCGGCCATGGCGTCAAAGCCCTGCAGGAAGCCGGAATCTTTGGCACACGACCTGTGCCGTTCTTCGAGTTCGACTGGCTCGGCATCCACGCAGACGCCTACTCGCTCAGCGCACAAGCCATCGCCATCCTGGCGATCATCGTGCTCTACAGCCGCAGCAGACTGGCTGAAAAGCGTCGGGAACAGGCTTCTTAAATACGGATGGGAGCGAGGCTTGCCCGCTCCCACCGTTTTTTGTTTCTTATTATCAGGAGCTACCCCCATGCGTGTCTGGATCGACGCAGACGCTTGCCCCAAGGCTGCGAAGGATCAGGTCATCAAATTCGCGCTCAAGCGTCAGTTTGAGGTGGTGCTGGTGGCCGGGCAGAGTCAGGTCAAGCCGACGTATACGTTGGTCAAGCTGATTGTGGTGCCCAGTGGCCCGGATGCGGCGGATGACTATTTGGTCGAGCATGCCGTGCCCGGCGAGTTGGTGATTTGCAGCGATGTGCCGCTGGCTGACCGGCTGGTGAAGAAGGGCGTGGCAGCGCTGGACCCGCGCGGTAAAGAGTTTGACGCGCAGAACATGGGCGAGCGGCTGGCGGTGCGTAATTTGTTTACTGATTTGCGTGAGCAAGGCCAGGTCGGCGGCGGGCAGGGTGCTTATGGCGAACGCGACAAGCAGGCGTTCGCCAATGCACTGGACCGGATTCTGACCCGGCTCGCGCGGGGCTGATTACGCGTGCTGGGTCAGTTCCAGGACCCGGTCGACCATTTTGTTGATGCCAGAAGCGGCTTCGCTGATGGACTGGGCCAGCATGTAGGCCGGGGTGCTGACCAGTTTGCGGGCTTTGTCTTCGACGATGTCAGAGACTTCACATTCTTGGTGAGTGCCGCCCATTTTTTCTACCGCCGCGGCGGTGTCTGCATCTTTGCCGATGGTACAGATCACGCCAGGGCCGTAGATTTTGGCGGCAATGGCCGGTGAGATGCACATCAAACCGATCGGCTTGCCCGCCTCGGCAAAGGCTTCAGCCAGGGCCAGAACATCGGGTTGAACGCTGCAGGCAGCGCCTTCAGTGGCGAAGCTAGAAAGGTTTTTGGCGGCGCCAAACCCGCCGGGTACGATCAGTGCGTCAAAGTCGTCCACCTTGGCTTCACGTATGTCCTTGATCTCCCCACGGGCGATCCGCGCCGACTCGACCAGCACATTGCGCGATTCGGGCATTTCTTCGCCGGTCAGGTGATTGATGACGTGCAGTTGCGCAATGTTCGGCGCGAAGCATTGCACGTGGGCGCCGCGCTGACTGAGGCGCAGCAGGGTGATCACGCTTTCGTGGATTTCGGTGCCGTCATAGACGCCACAGCCGGAAAGAACAACGGCAATATTTTTGGTGGTCATGGTGGGTCTCCTTGTTCGTGGCGTTACTGTCTCTTTATTTGGCAACTGATGCCAGTGGGAGGTTCCGCGATCACGCAGGCGCTGCGGTGCAGCGCCCAGGGAGAGGGTGTGTGCGAGCGCACACACCGGCTTATTCCGCTGGTGGGGTGTTAACTTCAGCGGCTTTGTTTTTTTCTTCCAGCGCGGTCTGTTTGGCCAGGCGCGCGTTCTTGAAGCGCCGGCGCAGCCACAGGCAGCCGCCCAGCACCAGCAAGGCGCCCAGTACCCACAGCTCGTACTTTTTGACGCTGCCTAGCAGGCCTTCCAGCACGGCGCCAAAGTGGTAGGCGGCGGTGGCCAGGGCAACGGCCCAAATGGCGGCACCAATCCCGTTGAGCAGCAGGTAGCGGCCCGGCGGGTAGCCCGAAAGGCCAATGGCCACGGGCATGACGGTGCGCAGACCGTACACAAAGCGGAAGCTCAAGACCCAGATGTCCGGGTGCTTGCGGATATGCTCCAGCGCCTTGTCGCCCATGAGTTGCCAGCGCGGTTTGCGCGCCAACAATTTGCGGCCGTGTTTGCGCCCCAGGAAGTACCACAGCTGGTCGCCGGCATAACTGCCGAGGAACGCCACGATCATGACCACTTTAAGGTCCATGTATCCGCGGAACGCCAAGAAGCCTGCGAGAACCAGGATGGTCTCACCTTCAAAGAACGTCCCTAGAAACAGGGCGAAGTAACCGAATTCTTGAAGAAATTGTTGGAGCATTGTCTGGATGCTGGAGAAATGAACGCGCAGCCTACGCCTTAAGGGACGTTCAGGAAAGTATCGAACTGTGTCTTCTCATGAACAATTCCTACAAATCGTAAGTATTTGACCTACATCATAAGGGTTGTCATCTAGGATTCATGACACGTTGCTATAACGGTCGCGCGTAGATGGACAGTGCTCAACATCTGTGGGAGCGGGCTTGCTCGCGATTCAGCCGCTGCGGTTCTTCAGGATCGCCGCGGCGATGCCATCGCGAGCAAGCCCGCTCCCACAATAAGCATCGTTGCAGAACAAAATTGACAAAAAGCCCTCTAATCGGCTCCAGCCCGCATAAAGCGCCTATGAGCGGTTTAAACCCATTGGCGTTGGTGGCATTCTGGCAGCTTGATTGCACGCGCCGCTAAACGGTCACGAGAGTCAAACCCGCTCTTACAGGAACATTCAATGAATACCGAAGGACAGACAGAACTCGTTGCTACTGAGGCTGAGCCCATTGTGGAGCAGGCCACTGAGACACCGCCCGTGCCGGAAGCTCACGCACCTGCTGCGCCTGAAGCGCCAGCGGCGGCGCAACCAGCCATTGCCATTCCGGGTCTGGATGACAGCAGCCTGTATATCCACCGTGAACTCTCGCAGTTGCAATTCAACATCCGGGTGCTTGAGCAGGCGCTGGATGAGTCCTACCCGCTGCTTGAGCGGTTGAAGTTCCTGTTGATTTTCTCCAGCAACCTGGACGAATTCTTCGAAATTCGTGTAGCCGGCCTGAAGAAACAAATTACCTTCGCCCGCGAACAAGCGGGCGCCGATGGCTTGCAGCCGCACCAGGCGCTGGCCCGGATCAGCGAGCTGGTACACGGCCACGTTGATCGCCAATACGCGATCCTCAACGACATCCTGCTGCCCGAGCTTGAAAAGCATCAGGTGCGCTTTATCCGTCGCCGTTACTGGAACACCAAGATCAAGGTCTGGGTGCGCAAGTTCTTCCGCGACGAAATCGCGCCGATCATTACCCCGATCGGTCTCGACCCGACGCACCCGTTCCCGCTGCTGGTGAACAAGAGCCTCAACTTTATCGTTGAGCTTGAAGGCATCGACGCCTTTGGCCGCGATTCCGGCCTGGCGATCATCCCGGCGCCGCGCTTGTTGCCACGTGTGATCAAAGTGCCTGAAGAGGTCGGTGGCCCAGGCGACAACTACGTGTTCCTGTCGTCGATGATCCACGCCCACGCCGATGACCTGTTCCAGGGCATGAAGGTGAAGGGGTGCTACCAGTTCCGTCTGACCCGTAACGCCGACCTGGCCGTTGACACCGAAGATGTAGAAGACTTGGCCCGTGCCCTGCGCGGCGAGCTGTTCTCACGTCGCTACGGCGATGCGGTGCGTCTGGAAGTGGCCGACACCTGCCCGAAACACCTGTCGGACTACCTGCTCAAGCAGTTCAACCTGCAAGAGACCGAGCTGTACCAAGTCAACGGCCCGGTGAACCTCACGCGCCTGTTCAGCATTACCGGCCTGGACAGCCACCCGGAGCTGCAATACACGCCGTTCACCCCGGCGATTCCGAAGCTGTTGCAGAACAGCGAGAACATTTTCAGCGTGGTCAGCAAGCAGGACATCTTGCTGCTGCACCCGTTTGAGTCCTTCACCCCGGTGGTCGATTTGCTGCGTCAGGCGGCCAAAGACCCGCATGTACTGGCTGTACGCCAGACCCTGTACCGCAGCGGCGCCAACTCTGAAATCGTCGATGCGCTGGTGGATGCCGCGCGTAACGGTAAAGAAGTGACCGCGGTGATCGAGTTGCGGGCGCGGTTTGACGAAGAGTCCAACCTGCAACTGGCCAGCCGTCTGCAAGCCGCCGGTGCGGTGGTGATCTACGGGGTGGTGGGCTTCAAGACTCACGCCAAGATGATGCTGATTCTGCGCCGTGAAGCGGGCGAGATCGTGCGTTACGCGCACTTGGGTACGGGCAACTACCACGCCGGTAACGCGCGTCTGTACACCGACTACAGCTTGCTGACGTCGGATGATGCGCTGTGCGAAGACGTCGGCAAGTTGTTCAGCCAACTGATCGGCATGGGTAAGACCCTGCGCATGAAAAAGCTCCTGCATGCGCCGTTTACCCTGAAAAAAGGCATGCTCGACATGATTGCCCGCGAAACGCAGTTCGCGTTAGAGGGCAAGCCTGCGCACATCATCGCCAAGTTCAACTCGCTGACCGACCCGAAAATCATCCGCGCGCTTTACAAGGCCAGCCAGTCCGGCGTGCGCATTGATCTGGTAGTACGTGGCATGTGCTGCTTGCGTCCGGGCATTCCGGGCGTCTCGCACAACATCCACGTGCGCTCGATCATTGGCCGCTTCCTGGAGCACACACGGGTGTTCTACTTCCTCAATGGCGGCGAAGAGCAGATGTTCCTGTCGAGTGCTGACTGGATGGAGCGCAACCTCGATAAGCGTGTCGAGACGTGCTTCCCGGTAGAGGGCAAAAAGCTGATTCTGCGGGTCAAGAAGGAGCTGGAATGCTACCTGACGGACAACACCCACAGCTGGAGCCTGCAGTCTGACGGCCGTTACGTGCGCAACACGCCGACCGGCAACCAGAACCCGCGCAGCGCCCAAGCGACCCTGCTGGAGCGCCTGAGCCTGCCGGTACTGACCGTCAGCACCGGCCCGTCGGTGTAAACCCTACATAACCCTGTGGGAGCGGGCTTGCTCGCGATTCAGGCGGCGCGGTGTTTCAAACAAACCGCGTCGATCCCATCGCGAGCAAGCCCGCTCCCACATGTGTTTCAAAGCAGGGTGCCTTACGAAATAGTCAGCACTATCCCGACGCGCGTCAGCCATTGGGCTTCTTGTTCGAAGTCGGCCTTGGTCAGCGGGTTCTGTTCCAGCCAGCCTTCAGCGAAAATCACTTCAAGGTGATCGCCATCGGCGCGCAGCTTCACTTGCGACGCTTCCTGGTTGCCACGGATGTGGTAGAACAAAATCGCAAAACGCAGCAGCACGCACAGGCGAATCAGCTTTATGCCTTCGGCGCCAAACTCGGCGAACTTGTCTTTTGGAATGTTACGGCGATGACCGCGCACCAGCAGCGCGAGCATTTGCTGGTCTTCACGTGAGAAACCGGCAAGGTCAGAGTGCTCGATCAGGTAAGCACCGTGCTTGTGGTAGTGGTAGTGGGCAATGTCCAGGCCGACTTCATGGACCTTGGCCGCCCAGCTCAGCAGCTCGCGCCAGACCCCGTCTTCGAGTTCCCATGACTTGGCCACCTGGTCAAACGCGCGCAGGGCTTTGCGTTCAACCCGTGCGGCTTGTTCCAGATCAACGTGGTAGCGCTCCATCAGCGAACTCAAGGTGCGCTCGCGCACGTCTTCGTGATGATGGCGACCTAACAGGTCGTAGAGCACGCCTTCACGCAGGGCGCCGTCGCAGTGGTCCATGCGTTGCAATTCAAGGGCGTCAAAAATCGCCTCAAGAATCGCCAGCCCGGCCGGGAAAATCGCCCGACGGTCTGGCTTGATGCCTTCGAAGTCGATTTTGTCCACTTCGCCCAGCTTGAACAGTTTGCGCTTGAGCCAGGCAAGGCCCTCGGCATTCACTTCGCCTGCACCGTGGCCGCCGGCTTTGAGGGCAAGGCCAATGGCGCGGATGGTGCCGGAGGAGCCGATGGCTTCATCCCACGTCAGGCGATGCAGCGCGTGCTCAATGCTCATGAGCTCAAGGCGCGCCGCGGTGTATGCCTGGGCATAACGTGCCGGGGTAATCTTGCCGTCGCGGAAATAGCGTTGGGTGAAGCTCACGCAGCCCATCTGCAGGCTTTCACGCAGCAGGGGCTCAAAACGTTGGCCGATGATGAATTCGGTACTGCCACCGCCGATGTCGGCCACCAGGCGCTTGCCCGGTGTGTCGGCGAGGGTGTGCGAAACGCCCAGATAAATCAGGCGCGCTTCTTCACGTCCAGAAATGACTTCTACGGTGTGGCCCAGGATTTGTTCTGCGCGCACGATAAATTCATTGCGGTTGCGGGCTTCACGCAAGGCGTTGGTGCCCACGATGCGCACGGCGCCCAAGGGCATGCCTTTGATCAATTGCGCAAAACGCTTCAAGCAATCGAGGCCACGCTGCATGGACTCTTCGTTGAGGTGGCGTTCTTCGTCGATACCGGCAGCCAGCTGCACCTTATCGCCAAGACGTTCAAGAATGCGGATTTCACCGTTCTGAGCCTTGGCCACCACCATGTGAAAGCTGTTAGAACCCAAGTCTATAGCGGCGATCAGGGACGGATTCTTGCTTTTGGATTGGGGCATGTTTGAGGAGTCTCGGTCGATAACTTCGCCATCGTGCCACGATCAAACGCTCGCGCCAACGCGTGATGTGCGATGCATTGATATGGAGCACGTAAGAGATGACGTTAGCTTGTTCCTGACAACTCGTATTTTTTGAAACGATCTAATTTTTGTCACACATCCCCTGTAAAAGCCCCCGCTAACGGTAGGAGCGAGCTTGCCTCGCGATCTTTTAAGGGTTGAAAAGATCGCGAGACAAGCTCGCTCCTACAGGGGTTAAACCTCAACCGAACCGATAAAATTCGCCAGCTCAGGGGTTTTCGGGTTGGCGAACAGCACTTTGGGGTCGCCCACCTCATGCACCTTGCCCTGGTGCATAAACACCAGTTTGTCGCCGACTTCGCGAGCAAAGCGCATTTCGTGGGTCACCATAATCAGCGTCATGCCCTCGCGGGCCAGTTGGCGCACCACGTTGAGCACCTCGTTGACCAGTTCGGGGTCGAGCGCCGAGGTGATTTCGTCACATAGCAGCACTTTGGGCGACATAGCCAGCGCCCGGGCAATGGCCACGCGCTGTTGCTGCCCGCCCGACAGGCGTTCGGGGAAGGCATCGAACTTGTCGCCCAGGCCCACACGCTCCAGCATCTCGCGGGCCAGTTGCGCGGCCTTGGCTTTGGGCACTTTTTGCACCACTTGCGGGGCCAGCATGACGTTTTCGCCGACGCTCAAGTGCGGGAACAAATTGAACTGCTGAAACACCATCCCGACTTTCTGGCGCAGGCTGCGCAAGTCGGCGCGGGCCGCGTCCATGTATTCATCATCGACTTCTATAACCCCGTCGTTGATCGACTCCAGGCCGTTCAAGGTTCTCAGCAGCGTGCTTTTGCCCGAGCCGCTGCGGCCAATGATCGCGACCACCTGGCCTTGTTCAACGCTCAGGTCGATGCCTTTAAGCACGTGATGGTCGCCGTAGTATTTATGCAGGGCGGTAACTCTAAGCAGAGGCATGCAGTCTCCTTTCCAGATAGCGCGCACTGAGCGACAAGGGGTAGCACAAGAGGAAGTAACCGAGCGCCACCAAGCCGTAGACCATAAAAGGCTCAAAAGTGGCGTTGGCCAGCATGCTGCCGGTCTTGGTCAGCTCGGTGAAACCAATGATCGAGGTGACGGCGGTGCCTTTAATCACCTGCACCGAAAACCCTACAGTGGGCGCGATGGCCACCCGTAAGGCTTGCGGCAAAATCACGTAACGCAGTTGTTCCAGCGGGCTTAGCGCCAGGCTGGCCGAGGCTTCCCACTGGCCATTGGCGATGGATTCGACGCTGCCGCGCCAGATCTCTGCCAGGTAAGCGCTGGTAAACAGCGTCAGCGCCAGGGCGGCGGCCATCCACGGCGAAATGTCGATGCCGAGCAAGGCGATGCCAAAAAAGATCAGAAACAGTTGCATCAGCAAGGGCGTGCCCTGAAACAGCTCTATATAGCCGCGTGCCAGCGTGCGGGCGAAGCGGCTCTTGGAGATGCGCATCAGCAACACCAGCAGGCCGATCAGACCGCCACCGATAAAGGCCACGACGGACAGCGCGACGGTCCATTGCAGGCCCGCCAGCAAATTGCGCACGATGTCCCAGAAGGTAAAGTCCATCAGCGACTCCTGCTCAGGTAGCGGCGGCCGAAGGCATTCAGTAACTGGCGAATCAACAGCGCCATGCACAGGTAGATCAGGGTGGTCAGGGCGTAGGTTTCAAAGGCCCGGAAGTTGCGCGACTGAATGAAGTTGGCGAAAAAGCTCAGCTCTTCGGTGGCAATTTGCGAACACACCGCCGAGCCGAGCATCACGATAATGATTTGGCTGCTCAGTGCCGGCCACACTTTGGCCAGCGCGGGCTGCAAGACCACATAGCGAAACGCCTCAAAACGCGACATGGCCAGCGCCGCGGCGGCTTCCAGTTGGCCTTTGGGGATGGCCTGAATGCCGGCGCGAATAATCTCGGTGGAGTAAGCGCCGAGGTTAATCACCATGGCCAGTGCCGAGGCTTGCCATTCGCTGATGTGCACGCCAAGGCCCGGTAAGCCGAAGAAGATAAAAAACAACTGCACCAGAAACGGTGTGTTGCGAATCACTTCAACGTACAGACCAAACAGGGCGGCGAAAGGGCGGATGTTCCAGGCCCGGACCACCGCGCCGACAATCCCCAGGCTGACGCCAAACAGCGTGCCGATGGCGGTCAGTTCCAGGGTGAACAAGGCACCGCGCAGCAACAGGTCAGTGTTTTGCAGGACCGGTAAAAAGTCGAACTGATAAGCCATGATGACCTCGTTGCGGGTGATCAGAGGTCGGCTGGCAGCGGCTCTTTAAGCCATTGCAGCGCATTCTTTTCCAGGCTGCCGTCGGCTTTGGCGGCGCTCAGAATCTGGTTCACCTTATCCAGCAGCTCAGGCTGGCCCTTGTTGACCCCGACATACACCGGCGAGTCCTTGAGCTTTAGCTTCATGGCCGGGATGCGTTTAGGGTTACGCTCGCTGATGGTCACCATCACCACGTTGCCGCTGGCGATCAGGTCTACTTGCCCGGCCAGGTAGGCGGCGATGGTCGAGTTGTTGTCTTCAAAGCGTTTGATCGTGACACCGGCAGGCGCCACGTTGGTCAGCTCGATGTCTTCGATGGCGCCACGGGTGACGCTGATGGTTTTACCTTTGAGGTCATCCAGCGTCTTGATTTCTGCGTCTGGCGGACCAAACACGCCGAGGTAGAAGGGCGCGTAGGCGTGGGAGAAGTCGATGACTTTCTCGCGATCCGGGTTTTTACCCAGGCTGGAAATCACCAGGTCGACTTTACCCGTGGTCAGATACGGCACGCGATTGGTGCTGTTGACCGGCGTGAGTTCCAGTTTGACCTTGAGCTGGTCGGCCAACAGTTTTGCCGTATCAATGTCCAGGCCGCGCGGTTTCATGTCAGGGCCTACCGAGCCAAACGGCGGAAAGTCTTGCGGGACGGCAACCTTCAAGGTGCCGCGAGCCATCACGTCATCAAGTTGATTGGCGCGGGCCGGTGTCTGAAACAACACCAGGCTGGCGAACAAGGCACATATCAGGGCGCTGTAGCGCTGGGTCATGGCAACTCTCCAAATCGGGTGGACGGTGATGTCTGCTGTTGGACAGAGCACAGGCCATGCCAACAGCGGTTTCAGGGCTGGGAGGCAGGGTTCAGAAGGCTTGCGGCGGTCGGACTGGTCTGAACAGTTGCCGAGCTTTTTGCACCTCTATCGGGCGTTGCGTACACGGCTTGAACCGTCGTGGGGCGTGACTTGCCGAGCGCCGGCAATAGCTTTACAACTACGTTCCAACCTCAGCCGATCAAGTCGATTTGTGATGAATTCAAGCGCACGCGCGGTACCCGAAGTGGCGCTGTTGGCCATTCGTAAACTGATCGATGAGCGCGGCTTTGCGCCGGGTGATGCATTGCCTTCGCAGCGCGATCTGGCGGTGCAGTTGGGGGTCAGCCGGGCGTCATTGCGCGAGGCGCTGTCGTCATTGAGTGCGTTGGGCGTGGTCAGCGTCCAGCCCGGCAAAGGCGTGTACGTGCAAACGGTGGGTGAGCCCGCAGCGATCGCCACTGCGTCTGACTGGCCTTTTGCGGCGCAGGCCTGCCCTGAGGACATCTTTCAATTGCGTTACGCGCTTGAGGGGTTGGCGGCAGGATTGGCCGCCGTGAGGCTGACCCGTGATGAACTCGACGTGCTGCAAGACAATGTCGAGGCCATGCGCCTGGAGTTGCGCGCCGAGGACTTCGCCCGGGCGGCGCAACTGGACTTTGAGTTCCATCAGATTATTTTGCGCGCCAGTGGCAACCAGACCATGGCGAATATTCTGATAACCCGCGCCGATATCTTTCTTGAAAGCCAGAAATTGCCCTTTATTCGCCCTGAACGGGCGATGGAAACCTGGCAAGAACACCGCAAAATCCTTCGCGCATTGGCGCGCCACGCCAGCGGGCCAGCGCACAAAGCCATGAGCGAGCACATACGCCAGGCGGCTTCGCGCACCGGGATCGCTTTTGTCACCTCCGGCGTGTTCTGAAAGGGGGTCATACTCAGGCTCATGTGCGGCCATAGTAATAGACAATCATCCGTCAGCTTCCTGAACGCGGTGATGACGGCTATGATGTGCTACGTTTTTGCTTACAACCACGGAGACTTCCATGAGCAGCGATCTTATTAAACACGTTAGCGACGCTAGCTTTGAGGCCGATGTTCTCAAGGCTGAAGGCGCTGTATTGGTCGATTACTGGGCTGAATGGTGTGGCCCTTGCAAAATGATCGCGCCAGTTCTGGATGAGATCGCCGAGACTTACAAAGGCAAGCTGACTGTTGCCAAGCTGAACATTGACGAAAACCAGGAAACCCCTGCCAAGCACGGCGTTCGTGGTATTCCAACGTTGATGCTGTTCAAGAACGGCAACGTTGAAGCCACCAAGGTCGGTGCGCTGTCGAAGTCGCAACTGGCTGCATTCCTCGACGCTAATATCTAAGCGTTGTTAAAAGCCCCGCAAATTGCGGGGCTTTTTCATGGCTCAAGGACTAGACGCTATGAAACTCAAGTGGTACATTCGGCCCCGCACTGGTTTCTCCACTGCCCCCTGCAAGCCGTCGCCGACGCACTCCTTATCGAATTAGTACGCGATCCTGTCGCCTTCTCTGCGGCGCGGCCTCATTAAGCCAAAAGCTTAATTTCCCCCTCCATAAATGATTACGTCATTCCTATATGAACCTGACTGAACTCAAGCAAAAGCCGATTACCGAACTGCTCGAATTGGCCGAACAGATGGGCATAGAAAATATGGCCCGTTCGCGCAAGCAGGACGTGATTTTCTCCCTGCTGAAAAAGCACGCGAAAAGCGGCGAGGAAATCTCCGGTGATGGCGTGCTGGAGATCCTCCAGGACGGCTTCGGCTTCCTCCGCTCTGCTGACGCCTCTTACCTGGCCGGCCCGGACGATATCTACGTCTCGCCTAGCCAGATTCGACGTTTCAACCTGCGCACCGGCGACACCATCGTCGGTAAAATTCGCCCGCCAAAAGAAGGCGAGCGTTATTTCGCACTGTTGAAAGTCGACACGATCAACTTCGATCGTCCAGAGAACGCGAAAAACAAGATTCTCTTCGAGAACTTGACCCCGCTGTTCCCGAACGTGCGCATGAAGATGGAAATCGGTAACGGTTCCACCGAAGATTTGACCGGTCGTGTAATCGACCTCTGCGCCCCGATCGGTAAAGGTCAGCGCGGTCTGATCGTTGCTCCGCCAAAAGCGGGCAAGACCATAATGCTGCAGAACATTGCGTCGAACATTTCGCGTAACAACCCGGAAGTGCACTTGATCGTTCTGTTGATCGACGAGCGCCCGGAAGAAGTGACCGAAATGCAGCGTACCGTGCGCGGCGAAGTGGTTGCCTCCACCTTCGACGAGCCGCCAACCCGCCACGTGCAGGTTGCCGAAATGGTGATCGAGAAGGCCAAGCGCCTGGTCGAACACAAAAAAGATGTGGTGATCCTGCTCGACTCCATCACCCGTCTGGCCCGTGCCTACAACACCGTGATCCCGAGCTCCGGCAAGGTATTGACCGGTGGTGTTGATGCCCACGCCCTTGAGAAACCAAAGCGTTTCTTCGGTGCTGCGCGAAACATCGAAGAAGGCGGCTCGCTGACCATTATCGCCACCGCACTGGTTGAAACCGGTTCGAAGATGGACGAAGTGATCTACGAAGAGTTCAAAGGCACCGGCAACATGGAACTGCCTCTGGACCGCAAAATCGCTGAAAAACGCGTCTTCCCGGCGATCAACATCAACCGTTCCGGCACCCGCCGTGAAGAGTTGCTGACCGCTGACGACGAGTTGCAACGCATGTGGATCCTGCGCAAGCTGTTGCACCCGATGGACGAAGTAGCAGCCATCGAGTTCTTGATCGACAAGCTGAAGCAGACCAAGACCAACGATGAGTTCTTCCTGTCGATGAAGCGCAAGTAAATCGCCGGAAGTTAAGCAAGAGCCGGGGAAACCCGGCTTTTTGCTGTCTAACCTTTCTTGATTTTGGGCAGCTCTCCCTTCAGATCACGCGGCTTGGGCGCTACACTCGGTGCCCCAACGCCACGGCCAACATGAGGCTCAAGCATGCAGTACCGCGACTTACGTGACTTTATCAGCGGCCTGGAACAGCGCGGCGAACTCAAGCGCATCCAGGTTCCGGTGTCACCCAAACTGGAAATGACCGAAATCTGCGACCGCACATTGCGCGCCAAAGGTCCGGCCTTACTGTTTGAAAACCCGGTGGGTCACGATATCCCTGTGCTCGGCAACCTGTTCGGCACGCCTGAGCGCGTGGCTTTGGGCATGGGCGCTGACTCGGTGAGTGAGCTGCGTGAAATCGGCAAGCTGCTGGCGTTTCTGAAGGAGCCCGAGCCGCCTAAAGGTCTGAAAGACGCGTGGTCCAAGTTGCCGATCTTTCGCAAGATCATTTCCATGGCGCCGAAAGTCGTCAAAGACGCGGTGTGCCAGGAAGTGGTCATTGAGGGCGACGATGTCGACCTCGGCCTGCTGCCGGTTCAGCATTGCTGGCCGGGAGACGTGGCGCCGCTGATTACCTGGGGCCTGACCGTCACCAAAGGTCCGAACAAGGACCGCCAGAACCTGGGCATTTATCGCCAGCAGGTGATTGGCCGCAACAAAGTCATCATGCGCTGGTTGAGCCACCGTGGCGGTGCGCTGGACTACCGTGAGTGGTGCGAAAAACACCCCGGTACGCCGTTCCCGGTGTCTGTGGCGCTGGGTGCTGACCCGGCCACCATTTTGGGCGCCGTCACCCCCGTGCCAGACAGCTTGTCTGAATATGCCTTCGCCGGGCTGCTGCGCGGCAACCGCACCGAGCTGGTGAAGTGCCGAGGCAACGACCTGCAAGTGCCGGCTACCGCTGAGATCATCCTCGAAGGCGTGATCCATCCCGGCGAAATGGCCCCGGAAGGCCCGTACGGCGACCACACCGGTTACTACAACGAGGTCGACAGCTTCCCGGTGTTCACCGTTGAGCGCATCACCCACCGGATCAAACCGATTTACCACAGCACCTACACTGGCCGTCCACCGGATGAGCCGGCGATTCTGGGCGTGGCACTCAACGAAGTGTTCGTGCCGATTCTGCAAAAGCAGTTCCCGGAAATCACTGACTTTTACCTGCCGCCTGAAGGCTGCTCGTACCGCATGGCCATTGTGACCATGAAAAAGCAGTACCCGGGGCACGCCAAGCGCGTAATGCTCGGTGTGTGGTCGTTTTTGCGCCAGTTCATGTACACCAAATTCGTTATCGTCACCGACGACGACATCAACGCGCGCGACTGGAACGACGTGATCTGGGCCATCACCACACGCATGGACCCCAAGCGCGACACGGTGATGATCGACAACACGCCAATCGACTACCTCGACTTTGCCTCGCCGATTTCGGGCCTGGGGTCGAAGATGGGGCTGGATGCAACCAACAAATGGCCAGGCGAAACCTCCCGCGAATGGGGGCGGGTCATCGTCAAGGATGAGGCCGTGACTCGCCGGATCGATGACATCTGGAATCAATTAGGAATAGATTGATGCGTGTAACCTTGCAGCCTTCAGGCGCCGTATTGGACACCTTGCCTGGCGAGCGGATTCTGGATGCGGCGCAGCGCCTGGGCTATGAATGCCCGCAAAGCTGCCGCAATGGTAATTGCCACGTGTGCGCAGCCTTGCTGGTTGAAGGGCAGGTGGAGCAGGCGGGTGAAGTCCGTGACCATGGCGAGGTTTACACCTGCCTGGCGGCGCCGCTGGAAGACTGCGTGGTGTTGTGGGATGGCGTCCTTGCGTTGGGAGAATTACCGGTGCGTAGCTTGGCCTGTCAGTTGACCGAATGTGTCGAATTGGGTGGTGATGTGTGGCGGGTGCGCTTGCGTGCACCGGCGGGCAAACTGCCGCGCTATCACGCCGGGCAATACGTGATGCTGGAACGTGAAAACGGCGAAAAGTCGGCGTTTTCACTGGCCAGCGCACCGCACTCGGGGCGCGACCTTGAGCTGCACGTGCTGGTGCGCGAAGACAGCGCCCGCAGCCTGATCGAGCAGTTGCAACGCAACAACATGATCCGTCTGGAGCTGCCGTTTGGCGACACGCATTTGTCTGAACTGCCGGACGGGCCGCTGGTGCTGATCGCCGCGGGCACCGGCATGGCGCAAATGCACAGCCTGATCGAGCATTGCCGTGCCAAAGGGTTCAAGCATCCGGTGCATTTGTACTGGGGCGTGCGTCGCCCTGAAGACTTTTATACGTTGGAAGAGTGGGATGCCTGGCAGCAAATCCCCAACCTGTTCTTGCACAAAGTCGTCAGTGATTTGTGCGGCTGGGAAGGGCGGTGCGGGTTGTTGCACGAAGCAGTGTGTGAAGACATCAGCGATCTTAGCGCTGTCTCGGTGTATGCCAGCGGCTCGCCTGCCATGATCTACGGCACCCTCGACGCGCTGGTTGAAGCGGGCATGGACGCGCACCAAATGCGCGCCGACGTGTTCGCCTACGCGCCCCGTCCTTGACGTAACCCCGTCTTCGACGCCGCTCTGTCGCGCAGCAAGCAGGCCACCGATAATCGTCAGCATCCCCCAATCAGTTCCTTCTCCCTCCGGGAGAGGGCTAGGGTGAGGGGGCTCTTGATTTACAAGAAATCGGATTACTGGCCGCCATACGTCTTGCCGTGCGGGTTATTTCATTTTTACTGCTATAAGATTCATAACGTTATTTTCTAGTACGCCGCATGCAATGCCTGTAGGACTCCATGCCTTCTGTGATAACTGTTTCTGAATCAGCGTGTACAAACGTGATTTACCCTCCTCGACTAGATCTTGGGGCGCCCCTGACCCCAGAACAACTTCAGCAATCCTTGCAGGCCACCATGGCGTGCCATCAAGGCGGTCCGGTCTGGCTGTTCGCCTATGGCTCGCTTATCTGGCGTCCTGAATGCACAGCTGTCGAGCGGGTGCGGGGCCGGGTGCATGGCTACCATCGCGGCTTGTATTTGTGGTCCCACGAGCATCGTGGCACGCCGCAACTGCCCGGCCTGGTCTTTGGCCTGGACCGTGGTGGCTCGTGCAGTGGCTTTGCCTATCGCCTGCCTGAAGACAACCTTGAAGCGGCGCTCAACGCCTTGTGGCGGCGTGAAATGCCGGTGCCTTCCTATCGGCCGCACTGGCTGAACTGCCGGCTTGAAGACGGTAACCAGGTCCAGGCGTTGGGGTTTGTACTGGAGCGGCATTTGCCCAGCTACGCGGGCAACCTTCCGGACGGCGTACTCAGCCAGGTGCTGGCCAATGCCAGCGGGCGCTACGGCACCACCCGCGACTACGTCGAACAGACCATCAGCGCCTTGCGCAGCCACGCCATGCCAGACCGCAACCTGGAGGCGCGCCTCAAGCGCTGTGTGTTGGCCAAGCCGTAAGGGTTGGTTTGAGGGTTCTGTCCATTTAATCGGAGCCATCCCACAACAGGATCAGAGCCGATGGGCTGAGAAACCTGGCGACACACTCCTATCATGCTTCCCCTCTGTGCTCATGTGAGCGCAGCGTCCGGGGGGAAGGTGATGAAAGGCTTAGTCGGGTTTGTGGTGATGTTCATGACACTGAGTGCGTGGGCAGAGGCGTGGCTCCCCGACGTCAAATACCTGATCAAGCCTGACTTCCCCGATGATCTTCGATACGCAGGCTCGGATGGAGAGGTGCGGTTGAAAGTTGTGGTCAAGGCTGATGGGTCGGTGGTTGATCCGAAAATCGTTTACAGCTCTCATCCCTTGTTTGCCGGGGCTGCCCTCAAGGTCATTGGCGAGTGGCGGTTCTCAAGCCGGCCGCTGACAGGGGATAACCCGCAGGAGCTGGAGGTCTTCGTGCCCATGGTTTTTGAGTATGAGCCTGTGAAGAAAGGTAAACAAAGCGACCAGCCGCTCGATTTGGTGACCGCAACCTGCCTGCAGCTCAATCGGGAGATCGATAGGTATGTTCGCAGTGATACGAAAATTCCGCTCGCGAACGTCACATTATTCCGGCTAACCCAAAAGCATTTGATTGCAGGGTTGGTTGACGGGAAGTACGACAATGAGTCGCTAACGCTGGGCTTGTTCGACCTATCCCAAAGCATGCTCAACGTGACGAAAATCTGTCAGCGCAGAATCAGCCGCACATTTGTCGACTTGCTACCGCCCAGCGTCAAAGCCTTGTTGGAGTCCGGGGGCATGGCGATTAAACGCGAGTAAACCTACGGCTTTTGCAGCGCTGGCCGATAACGGTAGACAGGTTTGTAAGCTGCCCCGGTATGCTTACCGCCATCTCGAACAAAGGAGCGAATTGTGAAAGCGTGGATTGTATTGCTGCTGGCTCTGACCTTGCCGATGACGGCGCTTGCCGAAGAAGCTGCAGAAGGCGCCGCGAAGGTTAGCTACATCACCATGAGCCCACCGTTTGTGGGCAATTACGGGCTGGACGGCAGCCCGAAGCTCAAGGTGTACAAGGCCGATATCTCGCTGCGCGTGTCGAGTGACGAAGCGGCGAAGGCGGTCAAGGCCAATGACGCGTTGATCCGTAACCAGTTGGTGGGCTTGTTTACCCAGCAAACCAGCGAGAGTTTGGGCAGTGTCGAAGCCAAAGAAAAAGTGCGCCAGGAAGCACTGAAACAGGTGCAACAAGTCATGACGGACGAGACCGGCAAGCCGATGGTGGAAGACCTGCTGTTCAATAATTTGATTGTTCAGTAACCGATTCGCGCTGCATTACAAACTGTAGGAGCGAGCTTGCCTCGCGATCTTTTTAAACGCTCAAAAGATCGCGAGACAAGCTCGCTCCTACAAGAGTAAAGGGCCTTACGACGCCAAACTCTTGCGGAACCGCGCCAGCGCGACGGCAAAGAACACCAGGCCAATCGCCGTCAGGGCCAGCAGGTCGGGCCACACCACATCAACCCCCGCCCCCCGGAACAAGATAGCCGCGCTCAAGCTCACAAAGTGGGTGGAGGGCGAGCATTGCATGACCCATTGCAGCCATTCGGGCATGCTGTCCAGCGGTGTGCTACCGCCCGAGAGCAGTAGCATGGGGATGATCACCGGTATCGCCAACAGACCAAACTGCGGTGTTGAGCGGGCCAGCGTGGCGAGGAAGATCCCCAGCGCGGTACTGGCAAACAGATACAGTGCGGTGACCATCAAAAACAACGCCAGCGAACCCGACAGCGGCACGCCCAGCGCCCATTTAACGATGATCTCCAGTGACAGCCAGGTGCACACCACCACGACCAGCATGTTGCTCCAGATCTTGGCGAGCATGATTTCCAGTGCAGTCAGCGGCAACACCAGCAAGTGGTCCAGGGTGCCGTGTTCACGCTCACGCAGCAGCGCGGTCCCGGTCAGTACGATGGCCAAAATGGTGATGTTGTTGACGATTTGAATCACTGCCAAAAACCAGCCGCCTTCCAGGTTCGGGTTGAACAATGGGCGGCTGCTGATCAGTGCCGGGGCTTTCGCGCCCGCGTTGGCTTGCCCGGCGTAATCGAGCAACTCGCGCTGGAAGATCTGCCCGATATACCCCGCGCCCATAAACGCCTGGCTCATGGCGGTGGCATCCACGTTGAGCTGCACAGCGGGCTCGCGGCCGGCCAGTAAATCGGCCTGGAAGTTGGCGGGTACGTTGATCACGAAGGTGTATTCGCCTTTGTCCAACGCCTCATCAAGTTGGTCATAGGGCAGGGCTTGCGGGGTTTTGAATTCCGGGGGCAGCAGCGACTCACTGAGCTTGCGTGACAGCGCGCTGTGGTCTTCGTCGATGATCGCCACACTGGCGTTGTGCACGCCAATGATGGAGCCCGCCGCCGGCATGTAAATCGCCACCGTAAAGGCGTACAGCAAGAACAGCAGCAACACGCTGTCGTGGCGCAGGCTGGTGAGTTCTTTGAGGCCAAGGCGCAGGATGTGCGAGAGCTTATGCATCAGACCTCCTGCTTCTTGAGCATGATCAGGCTCAGGCCGGTAAAGGCGACGAAGAACCCGAACAGCGCCAGGCATTGCGGCCATAGCTGGCGAAGGTCCAGCGCTTTGGTGAAGGTGCCCACGGCAATATCAAGGAAGTGCCCGGCCGGGAACAGCATGCCCATCAGCGCTGCTGAACCGTCCAGCGAAGAGCGCGGCACGATCAGCCCGGAGAACTGAATGGTCGGCAGGCTGGTGATGATCATGGTGCCCAGGATGGCGGCAATCTGGGTGCGGGTGAACGCCGAAATCAGCAGCCCCATGCTGGTGGTCGACAGCACATACAGCACGCCGCCCAACGCCAGGGTAAGGCCGCTACCTTTAAACGGAACGCCAAACAGCCAGCGGTTCATGGCCACCAGCAACGCCAGGTTGACCAGACTGACTGCCAGATACGGCGCCTGTTTGCCCAGCAAAAACTCCAGGCGGGTCAACGGCGTGGCGTAAAAGTTGGTGATGGAGCCCAGCTCCTTTTCACGGACGATCCCCAGCGCGGTGAGCATGGCCGGGATAAACGCGAGGATCAGCGCCATCACGCCGGGGCCGATGGCGTTCACGCTGATAACGTCCTGGTTGTAGCGAAAACGCACTTCGAGTTTGGCCGCGGACTGTTTGTTTTGCGCCAGGCTGCTCAGGGCGCTCAGCTGTTCGAGGTTGCCCTGGTGCACCGCCTGGACGTAGCTGCGGCTGGTTTCTGCACGAAACGGCATGCCGCCATCAATCCAGGCCGCCACCGTGGGCTGGCGCCCGGCATACAGGTCGCGGCCAAAGCCCGGCGGTATCTCCAGGGCGATTTTGATCTCGGAGCGTTGCAAGCGCTTGTGCAGTTCTTCGGGGCTCTGGATGGGTGTGTGCTCTTCGAAATACCGTGAACTGCGGAATGCCTCTAAGTAGGCCCGGCTTTGGGGTGTCTGGTCCTGGTCGTAGACGGCGAACGCGAGGTTTTCCACGTCCAGCGAAATGCCATAGCCAAAGATCACCATCATGAACACGGCGCCCAGCAAGGCGAAGGCCATGCGCACCTTGTCGCGCAACAGTTCTTTGGATTCACGGCTGGCTACGGCAATCAACCGCGTCAGGCTGAACCCGCTCTTGCTCGGCGGGGGCGGCGCATGGGCGGCTGGCGCGGCGATGGCTTCGGTGTCGGGCGGCGGGGTGGCGGCGCCCTGATCGTTTTGCGCCTGCTCCAGGCACGTCACAAACGCGGCTTCCAGGGTTTCACCCTTGAACTGCTGTTGCAGCGCATCAGGCGTATCGCAGGCCAGTACCTTGCCCGCGTGCATCAACGAGATGCGGTCGCAGCGCTGGGCTTCGTTCATGAAGTGGGTCGACAAAAAGATCGTCACCCCCTGGTCCCGCGACAGCTCGATCAACAATCGCCAAAAGTCATCGCGAGCGGCGGGGTCAACGCCGGAGGTCGGTTCGTCGAGGATCAGCACTTCGGGGCGGTGCAGTACGGCAACCGCCAAAGACAAACGCTGACGCAGGCCCAGCGGCAATTCGCCGGACTGTTGATCGGCGACGTCGCCCAGGTCGAATCGCTCGATCAGCTCTTCGATGCGTGCCTGGCTTTCGTCTTTGGGCAGGTCGAATAACTGCGCGTGCAGCACCAGGTTCTGGCGCACGCTCAGCTCGCCGTACAGCGAGAAGCTTTGCGACATAAAGCCGACGCGCTTGCGGGTGGCCAAGTCTTTGGCATTCACCGGATTGCCCAGCAGTTTGGCGCTGCCTTCGGTGGCCGGCATCAAGCCGGTCAGCACTTTCATGGTGGTGGTTTTGCCGCAGCCGTTGGAGCCCAAAAAGCCGAAAATTTCCCCTCGGCCAATGGCAAAGCTGACTTTGTTCACGGCGGTGAAATCGCCGAACTTAAGCGTCAGATCGTGGGCTTCAATGGCGATGTCGCTGTTGTCGCCGACCCGGGGCGGAATCACCAGCGGCTCATTGCTGTGACCACTGTCGCCCTGGTAGTGCGTAAAAGCTTCATCCAGCTTGCCGTTGGGCGATGCGGCGGCCAGCTCTTCGCTCAAGCCTGCGGCAATCAGCTTGCCCCGGTCGAGCATCAGGCAGTGTTCAAATTGCTCGGCCTCTTCCATGTAGGCCGTGGCCACCAACAGCGTTAGTTGCGGGCGCTGGCTGCGTACGTCTTCGACCAACTCCCAAAAGCGCCGCCGCGACAGTGGGTCAACGCCGGTGGTGGGCTCATCGAGAATCAGCAAGTCAGGCTCGTGTATCAGTGCGCAGCACAGGCCGAGCTTTTGTTTCATGCCGCCCGAGAGCTTGCCCGCCGGGCGATCGGCGAAGCGCTCCAGATCAGTCGCCTTGAGCAACTGCTCCATGCGCTCTTCGCATTCTTTTTTAGACAGGCCGAACAGCGTGCCGAAAAAGCGGATGTTTTCGCTGATGGACAATTCGGGGTAGAGGTTGCCGCCCAGCCCTTGGGGCATAAAGGCAATCAGCGGGTACAGCGTGTTGCGGTGATGGCGGTCATCAATCGGGCCGCCCAGTACCTCAAGGGTGCCTTGCTGGAGTTTTTTGACCCCGGCAATCAGCCCGAGCAGGCTCGATTTGCCCGCGCCATCCGGGCCAATCAGGCCGCAACGTGTGCCTTTGGGCAGGCTGAACGCAACGTCGATCAGCGCCTGTTGTTTGCCGTACCAGTGGTTGATGCCACTGGCGTTGAGCGCCAGGACGCTCATTGCAGATTAGCCGGCCAGTCCACATCGGCGGTTCGCACATAGCCTGCGCCCGGCATGCCTGGCTTGGCCTGGGGCACGGCTTCAGGATCGGTCAGGCGCAATTTGACGCGGAACACCAGTTTTTGGCGCTCATCGCGGGTTTCAACTTCTTTGGGGGTGAACTGCGACTTGGCCGCCACAAAGGAAATCTTGGCGGGTAACGCCTGATCGGGCAGGGCATCGAGCACGATACGCGCCTCGGCGCCCACGGTCAGTTTGCCGACCACGGCGGCGGGCAGGTACAGGTTCATGTACTGGTCGCTCGGGTCGATCATCATGAACACCCGGCCACCCGAACCCAGTACTTCACCGGGCTCGGCCAGACGCAGCTGGATCACGCCGTTGATGGGCGCGCGCAGGCTGCTGTCTTCTATTTCGCTGGTGAGTTGCGCCACTTGGGCTTCGCTGGACGCAATGGCCGCTTTAGCTGCGGCGACCTGGGCCTGGGCGGCGGTCACGGCGGCATTGCTGGTGTCGAATTGGGCTTGCTGCTGGTCGACTTGCTGGCCGCTGGCAAAGCCGCGTTGCGACAGTTGGCGGGTGCGCTTGAGTTCCTGGCTGGCCAGCAGTTTTTCGCTCTGGCGCAATTGCACGTTGGCCTCGTTGGCGGCCATGGCCTGGCGGGCGCGCTGCACTTCGGCCTGGGCCTGGACGCGGCTGGCTTCCAGCGTGCGGGTGTCCATGCGGGCCAGCAATTGGCCCTTGGTTACGCGGTCGCCTTCATCGACCAGCACCTCGGCCAGGCGGCCGGGGATCTTGGCGGCGATCTGGACTTCAGTGGATTCAAGTCGGCCATTGCCCATGCTGATGCCTTCGGGGAGCCGGTCATGCTGGGATTTCCAGTAACCAAACCCGCCTGCTGCCACCAGCAGAATCGCCAAAGGGATAACGAAATAATGGGAAATGCGGTGATTCTTCGACATGCCGACATCCTGGTCACAGAGCGCTCTAGTTTGACGGTTTCAAGGCGCAGGGCACTTGATGCCAGTCAAAGGAAGTCAGTAGCGTAGACGTGAATACAGGATGTTGCTTGATATGAAATAGATTGATGGCGCGCGAAGTGCGTAGCAGCTGCCGAGCCTGCGAGGCTGCGTCCGACTGCATAGCAGTCGTAAATCCAAGCACTGCGGTGTGTCAGTACTACCTTGCATGTAGCGTTTACGATCGCTTCGCAATCGGACGTAGCCTCGCAGGCTCGGCAACTGCTACGGAACTGCCCTGCAATCGCCTACAGCAACCCCATCACCACCGCCCACTCCTCGGCCGTCACCGGCATCACCGACAAGCGACTGCCTTTTTGCACCAGTGGCATTTCAGCCAGTGCACTTTGCTGTTTGAGGTAGTCAAGCTTGATCACCTTGGGGAAGGTGTGCACGTGGGCGACTTGCAGGGCGCTCCACGGGTTTTTCTCGGGGCTGGCCTTGGGGTCGAAATAATGGCTTTCGGGATCGAGGGCGGTCGGATCCGGGTAAGCGGCCTGGGCGATTCGGCCGACTCCAGCAATGCCCGGCTCCGGGCAGCTTGAGTGATAAAAGAAAAACTCGTCGCCCACGGCCATGGCACGCATGAAATTGCGCGCCTGATAGTTGCGCACACCGTCCCAGCGAGCTTCGCCGATCTTCTGCAAGTCCTTGATTGAAAACTCGTCAGGCTCGGATTTCATCAACCAATAGGCCATTCTTTGGGCTCCTGAAACATGGCGTAGTTATTTAGCCGGGCAACATTTGGATAAACCGACAATCGGTTGACACCAGCGTTTGCGTGTCTGTTCGTGTTGCCTCAGAATGCCGCCATTTTAAGCTTGACGTTGCTGCACGGCCTATAACAAAAACCGTTGCTGTCATCGTGTTGATGTGCCTGAAGGGGGGCAATCGATGAAACGCAAACCGGATTTACTGTGGGTGCTGGTTATTTTGTTCGGTCTGGGCGTGGTGACAACCGGTTATGCGCAAAGCCTCTGGTCAACTTCAAACGATTCACCGATTGAACTGGCGCAACAACAAGTACAACCTTTCAAACGCTAACCACTCATAAACGAAGGCATCGCTGCAACGTGATGCCTTGAGGGTCAGTGCGCGACGTACCACTGCGTGTCCGAGACCGTGCCGTGTAACGGTACATCCCAACTGGCTTGAGCCAGACTCCCGACTTTTTGACACTCATGGGCCAGGCCCAGCAGCGTCGGTTTGCGCCAGCTTTGGCGGCGCGCCAGGTACGCGAGGCTGCGGTCATAAAAACCGCCGCCCATGCCCAGTCGGCCACCCTTCGCATCAAACCCCACCAATGGCAACAACACCAGGTCCAGAGCCCAGACTTTGCGTTGGCGTGCGCGATTGATGCGCGGCTCCAGGATCCGGAAGCGGTTGGGGATCAGCTTTTCGCCCGGCGCATAACGCTGGAACACCATCTTGGTTCTGGGCCAGGCGCTGAGCACCGGCAGGTAGGTGATCTTGCCCCGGCGCTGTGCTTCACGCAGCAACAGGCGCGGGTCGATTTCACCGTCGGTGGGCAGGTACAGCGAGATGTGTTTGGCGCGGCGAAACAGCGGATGCTGCGCCAATTGCCGATACAGGCCACGGGCTGCCTGACGTTGCTCGCAGGGCGACAATTCGCGGCGGGCTTTACGCAGCAGTCGGCGAAGTTGCGGGCGGGAGGGCGTCGCAGGTTCGGTCATGATGGCGTGCTGTTCGAGATCGAGCCCACCGGGCGGTTGGCTCGTAGTCAGCCAATGCCAGCAGCAGGCTGGCATTGCACTTGGAAATCAGGCTCCCCGACGTACCGCTGTCGGCTTGGCCCTTGAACCCGAAAGTTCAAGGTGGAAGTTGCAGTAGACCTTAAGGCTTTCCGTCTAGCGGACATGCACACCGGCCCAACGTGCAAGCTCCAGGGTATTGCGAATCGGCTCAGGGACATCGCTAACTGGCGAATACTCCAGGGAGTGGCGAGAGTATACCCCAAAGAAACGTTTTGAATCAGCTCTGACGTTCGTTCGGATCAGTGGCCAGAACCAGATCGACGCGATCGAGCAGGTCGCGGACGTGTTCACGCGTTGCGCTGCTGGTCTGTACTTCGGGTGTTTCCTGCTTGTGCAGCAGGTCGTGGGTGATGTTCAGTGCGGCCATCACGGCGATACGGTCAGCACCGATGACCTTGCCGCTGCTGCGGATCTCGCGCATCTTGCCGTCCAGGTAACGTGCAGCACTCACCAGATTGGCGCGCTCTTCCTGGGGGCACATGATCGAATACTCTTTATCGAGGATGTGTACGGTGACGCTACTGCTTGTACTCATGAGTCTTGCTCCAGGGCTTTGAGACGCGAAATCATCGATTCCACCTTGTTCCGGGCGATTTCGTTTTTTTCAATGAGGTGCGCGCGTTCTTCGCGCCAAGTCTTTTCCTGAGCTACTAAGAGTCCGTTTTGGCGTTTAAGTTGCTCGACTCGTGTAATCAGCAACTCGAGTCTAGCCATCAGTGCATGCAGGTCGCTGTCTTCCATTGTGTCCTACTGTGTATTTTCTGATGGAGGGGGACTGCCAAGCCAGTTGACGCCTCGATGGTCTAGCCCGTCTGCCGATGCTAGGATACAAGGCCTCCATTCTAGACATAGCGCCGCTTGGCGCCTAGCTGACCATGCCTATTCAGAACTCCCCGTATCACGCCTTTGTAACCCTGCTGACCTCCAGTGGCCATTCCGTTTCGCCTGCTGAATTGCATGGCCACTTGCTGGGCCGTAGTTGTTCCGGCGCCGGTTTCGATGCTGACGGCTGGTTGGTTGACGCCGCCGAGCTGCTTTCAGGTGAGCCACAAGACAACGTACGCAATGCCTTGATCGGTTTGCAAGAGATGGTCAAGGGTGAGCTGACCAGTGACGACATGACCGTTGTGTTGTTGCTGCCGACTGACGATGCGCCGTTGGCCGAGCGAGCTGCAGCCTTAGGCCAGTGGTGCCAGGGTTTCCTGGCCGGTTTTGGCCTGAACTACCGTGAAAATGCCTTGAGCGATGAAGCCAACGAAGTGCTGCAGGACCTGGCCGCCATTGCCCAGGTGCAAGACGCCCTGGAAGAGTCGGATGACGGCGAAAGCGACTACATGGAAGTCATGGAATACCTGCGCGTCGCGCCATTGCTGCTGTTCACCGAGACCAAAAAGCCTGCCGAGGCTGCTGCTGCGAAACCTTCGCTGCACTGATTGATCTTCAAGAAGGAATCCGTCTGCCCATGATCCATATCCCGAAATCGGAATACACCCGCCGCCGCAAGGCGCTCATGGCGCAGATGGAGCCCAACAGCATTGCGATTCTGCCCGCTGCCGCAGTGGCGGTGCGCAATCGCGACGTTGAATATGTGTACCGCCAGGACAGTAACTTCCAGTACCTGAGCGGCTTCCCCGAGCCGCAGGCGGTGATCGTCCTGATCCCTGGCCGTGCCCACGGCGAGTACGTGCTTTTTTGCCGTGAACGCAATGCCGAACGCGAATTGTGGGACGGTTTGCGCGCCGGGCAAGAGGGCGCCATGCGTGACTTTGGCGCAGACGATGCTTTCCCGATCACCGACATTGACGACATTTTGCCGGGGCTGATTGAAGGCCGCGACCGGGTGTATTCGGCGATGGGCAACAACCCCGAGTTCGACCGCCACCTCATGGAGTGGATCAACACCATTCGCTCCAAGGCCAGCCTCGGCGCCCAGCCGCCCAACGAATTCGTTGCGCTGGATCATCTGCTGCATGACATGCGCCTGTATAAATCGGCGGCAGAGATCAAGGTCATGCGCCACGCGGCGCAAATATCGGCCCGCGCGCATATCCGTGCGATGCAGGCCAGCCGCGCCGGGCTGCACGAGTACAGCCTGGAGGCCGAACTGGATTACGAATTCCGTAAAAGTGGCGCGAAAATGCCGGCTTATGGCTCGATCGTCGCGTCGGGTGATAACAGCTGCATCCTGCACTACCAGGAAAACGACGCCCCGCTCAAGGACGGCGACCTGGTGCTGATCGATGCGGGCTGCGAGATCGACTGCTACGCCAGTGACATCAGCCGTACGTTTCCGGTAAGCGGTCAGTTCTCCCTCGAGCAAAAAGCCATCTATGAGCTGGTGCTGGCCGCGCAAGAAGCTGCGTTCAGCGAAATCGCGCCGAACAAACACTGGAACCAGGCCCACGAAATAACCGTTCAGGTGATCACCGCCGGGCTGGTTGAACTGGGCCTGTTGCAAGGCGACGTTGACGAGCTGATTGCCAGCGAAGCCTACAAAGCGTTTTACATGCACCGGGCTGGCCATTGGCTGGGGCTCGATGTGCATGACGTTGGCGAATACAAAGTGGGCGGTGAGTGGCGCGTGCTGGAACCCGGCATGACCCTGACCGTTGAGCCTGGCATCTACATCAGCCCGAATAACCTGCACGTCGCCAAAAAATGGCGCGGGATCGGCGTGCGTATCGAGGACGACGTTGTGGTCACCAAAAATGGCTGTGAAATCCTGACCGCTGACGTGCCCAAAACCGTCGCCGAGATTGAAGCCTTGATGGCGGCCGCACGAGCGAACGCGGCATGAGTCGCGTCCATCTGGCAATTATTGGTGGCGGTCTGGTCGGCGCCAGCCTGGCCTTGGCGTTGCAAGCGGGTGCCAAGGCGCGCGGCTGGAAGATCGTGCTGATCGAACCCTTCGCCCCCGGCAACACCTACCAGCCGAGCTACGACGCCCGTTCATCGGCGCTGAGCTATGGCGCCCGGCTTATTTATGAGCGCCTGGGCGTGTGGGAATCGATTGTTGAACGGGGCGAGCCGATCAAAGACATTCATGTGTCCGATCGCGGGCGTTTCTCTACCGCGCGCTTGTCGGCCAGCGAAGAAGGCGTACCCGCACTCGGGTACGTTGTCGAAAATGCCTGGCTCGGCCAATGCCTGTGGAAAAGTCTGGACCCGGACGTCATCAGCTGGCGATGCCCGGCTGAAGTTATCCACATGCAGCCGCTTGAGGATGGCTATCGCCTGACCCTCAATGACGAAACCACCCTCGATTGCGACTTGGCGGTGCTGGCCGATGGCGGGCGTTCCGGCCTGCGCGAGCAGTTGGGCATTCATGTGCGCAAGCGGCCTTATGACCAGAGCGCCCTGATCGCTAACATCACCACCAGCCAGCCCCATGACGGCATGGCGTTTGAGCGTTTTACCGACGAAGGGCCGATGGCCTTGCTGCCGCTGCCAGACAACCGCTGCGCGCTGGTCTGGACCCGTCTGGGCATGGACGCTCAGCGTCTGGCGGCACTCGATGAACGCAGTTTCCTCAGCGAGTTGCAGGCCGTTTTTGGCTATCGCCTGGGCACCCTTGAACAAGTCGGCGCACGCCACTTGTACCCGCTGGTGCTGGTTGAAGCCGAAGAGCAGGTACGCCCGCACCTGGTGGTGTTGGGCAACGCGGCGCACAGCCTGCACCCGATTGCCGGTCAGGGCTTCAACCTGTCGTTGCGTGACGCCCAGGCGTTGGCCGATGCCTTGCTGGCCAGCGAGCAAAAGCCCGGCGAGCTGGCCACCTTGCTGAGTTATCAACAGCGCCAGCAGTTGGACCAGCAGTTGACCATTGGCTTCTCCGATCAAGTGACGCGGCTTTTTGGCAGTGACCAGACGCTGATTTCGTTTGGCCGCAATCTGGGGTTGCTGGGCCTCGATGTACTGCCGCCTGCCAAGCGCTGGTTTGCCCGTCAGGCCATGGGCCTGGGCACGCGCGCAGACAGCTGATAGCGGCCGGGGCGTTTACTGTGCCCCGTGTCGACCCTTTTTAGATGCGGCGCAGGCCGCTAGCGAGACAGGCTTAAAGCATGGAAATGCGCGCAGATGTGCTGATTGTCGGGGCCGGAATGGTCGGAAGCGCTTTGGCGCTGGCGCTCAAAGACAGCGGGCTGAACGTGGTGCTGCTCGACGGCAGCCCGCTCAGCGTCAAACCCTTCACCGCTCAAGACACCTTTGAACCCCGGGTCAGCGCCTTGTCGGCCGCCAGCCAACGCATCCTGCAACGCCTTGGCGCCTGGGAGGGTATTCGCGCACGGCGCACCAGCCCGTACTCGCACATGCACGTGTGGGACGGCAGCGGCACCGGGCACATCCACTTTTCGGCGGCCAGTGTGCACGCTGACGTGCTGGGCCATATCGTTGAAAACCGTGTGGTGCAGGACGCGTTGCTGGAGCGTCTGCAAGACTCCGGCATCCAGATGCTGGCCAATGCACGCCTTGAACAAATGCGCCGTTCGGCCGATGACTGGCTGCTGACCCTGGCCGATGGCCGCACCTTGCGCGCGCCGCTGGTGATCGCCGCCGATGGCGCCAACTCGGCTGTGCGCCGCCTCACCGGCTGTGAGACCCGCGAGTGGGATTATCAGCATCACGCCATCGTCACCAGCGTGCGTTGCGCACAGGCGCATCAGCAGACCGCCTGGCAGCGCTTCACCGACCATGGCCCGCTGGCGTTTTTGCCGCTGGAGCGCGAAGGTCAGCAAGATTGGTGTTCAATCGTCTGGTCGACCACCCCGGAACAAGCGCAGGCGTTGATGGCGCTGGACGACGAGGCGTTTTGCCGCGAACTGGAATTTGCCTTTGAAGGCCGCTTGGGCACGGTGCTCAGTGCCGACCCGCGAGTGTGCGTGCCGCTGCGCCAACGCCATGCCAAACGCTATGTGGCCGAAGGCCTGGCGCTGATCGGTGATGCGGCGCACACCATTCACCCGCTTGCCGGGCAGGGCGTGAATTTGGGCTTTCTGGATGCCGCCGTGCTGGCCGATGTACTTCTGCACGCGGCGGACCGTGGTGAGCGACTGGCCGATGTGCGGGTACTGAGCCGCTACGAGCGGCGTCGCATGCCCCACAACCTGGCGCTGATGGCGGCCATGGAAGGCTTTGAACGCTTGTTCCAGTCGGACTCGCTGACGGCACGGCTGGTGCGCAACACCGGCTTGAAATGGGTCAACCAAATGCCCGAAGCCAAAGCCCTGTTCGTGCGCCAGGCGCTGGGCCTCACCGGCGACCTGCCGCCGTTGGCCAAATCGTTGTAAATAACCCTTTGCGCGAACGCGGACCTTGTAGGAGCGAGCTTGCTCGCGATCTTTTAAAGACCAAAAGATCGCGAGCAAGCTCGCTCCTACAGGGGGATTTTGGCTATCTGTAACATCTGGTAACGCCTCGGGGGCGAGTTCGGTTGAGCTGGCAAATGTGATTCACTACCATTTACGCCCGATTCGCATTAGAGAGACCGCCCTCCATGCTGGCACCCAAGCGTCTACTGACTGCCCTGGCCCTTACCGTGTTCGGGAGCAGCGTGTTTGCTGCCGATGAAGTGGTGGTTTATTCCTCGCGCATCGACGAGCTGATCAAGCCGGTATTTGACGCCTACACCGCGAAAACCGGGGTCAAGGTCAAGTTCATCACCGACAAGGAAGCGCCGCTTATGCAGCGCATCAAGGCTGAAGGCCAAAACGCCACGGCTGACCTGTTGCTCACCGTAGACGCCGGTAACCTCTGGCAAGCCGAGCAAATGGGCATCTTGCAGCCGATCAAGTCCGAGATCATCGATAAAAACATCCCGCCTCAATACCGCTCCTCGAGCCATGAGTGGACGGGCTTGAGCCTGCGCGCACGGACCATCGCTTACGCCTCTGACCGGGTCAAGCCAGACGAGCTGTCGACCTACGAAGAGCTGGCAGACAAGAAGTGGGAAGGGCGCCTGTGCCTGCGCACCGCGAAGAAGGTCTACAACCAGTCATTGACCGCGACCATGATCGAAGTGAATGGCCCGCAAAAAACTGAAGAGATCCTCAAAGGCTGGGTCAACAACCTGTCTACCGACGTGTTCTCCGATGACATCGCGGTGCTGGAAGCGATCAACGCCGGGCAATGCGACGTCGGCATCGTCAACACCTACTACTACGGCCGCCTGCACAAGCAAAAGCCTGACCTGGCGGTAAAACTGTTCTGGCCGAACCAGTCTGACCGCGGGGTTCACGTCAACCTGTCGGGTATTGGCCTGACCAAGTACGCGCCGCACCCTGACGCCGCCAAAGCGCTGGTGGAGTGGATGACCACCCCTGAAGCCCAAACGATTTTTGCCGACACCAACCAGGAATTCCCGGCCAACCCGAGCGTTGAGCCCTCGGCCGAAGTGGCCAGCTGGGGCAAGTTCAAGGCTGACGTACTGCCGGTTGAAGTGGCGGGCAAGCGCCAGGCTGAAGCGATCCGCATGATGGACCGCGCTGGCTGGAATTGAGTTAGTTTTAGCGCATAAACCTGTGGGAGCGGGCTTGCTCGCGATAGCATCACCGTGGTTTCTGATGAGACCGAGGTGCCTGCATCGCGAGCAAGCCCGCTCCCACATTGTTTTCTGATACTTCCACACCCTTCCGAGAGTTTTTCGTGGCCCATCCTGCCCAACGTCGCTGGTATCCGCTGGTCTTTACCATTGCCGCTCTGGTGTTGCTGCCGCTGAGCGTTTTGCTGCTGTCCTGGCAAAACATTGACGGCCAGATCTGGAGCCATTTGTGGGACACACAGATGCCGCGCCTGCTGGGCAACACGCTGACGCTGATTGTCGGCGTAGGCATTGGGGTGACCTTGCTCGGGGTCAGTCTGGCGTGGCTGACCAGCCTCTGCGAGTTCCCCGGCAGGCGCTGGCTGGACTGGGCGCTGATGCTGCCGTTTGCGATTCCGGCTTATGTGCTGGCGTTTGTCTTTGTCGGCCTGCTGGACTTCGCCGGGCCGGTGCAAACCCTGTTGCGAGAATGGTTTGGCATGGGCCTGCGGCTGCCTCGGGTACGCTCCACGGGCGGTGTGATCATCGTGTTGATTCTGGTGTTCTACCCCTACGTGTACCTGCTGGCGCGCACCGCCTTTTTGGCCCAGGGCAAAGGCCTGATGGAAGCCGCCCGCATTCTGGGGCAAAGCCCGTGGCAGGCGTTTTGGCGGGTCGCTTTACCCATGGCACGCCCGGCCATTGGCGCCGGTGTGGCGTTGGCGCTGATGGAAACCCTGGCCGATTTTGGCGCCGTCTCGGTGTTCAACTTCGACACCTTTACCACGGCGATCTACAAAACCTGGTACGGCTTTTTCAGCCTGTCGACTGCCGCCCAACTGGCCAGCCTGTTGCTGCTGGTAGTGATGGTCGTGCTTTACGGTGAACGCCGGGCGCGGGGTACCAGCCGGGCCAGCAACGAGCGGCCACGGATCAAGGCCCTGTATCACTTGCGCGGCCCCAAAGCCTGGCTGGCCAGCGGCTGGTGCCTGCTGGTGTTTGCCTGCGCCTTTGTCATCCCGCTGCTGCAATTGATGGTGTGGTTCTGGCAGCGCGGGCGCTTTGACCTGGATGAGCGCTACACCGGGCTGATCCTGCACACCCTGTATCTGGGCAGCATGGCCGCGCTGATTACCGTCTGCGTGGCGCTGGTGCTGGCGTTTGCCCGGCGTCAGGCGCCGACCCCGGCGATTCGCGCCGGGGTCAGCCTGGCGAATCTCGGGTATGCCTTGCCGGGCTCGGTGTTGGCGGTGTCGATCATGTTGGCCTTCAGCTACCTGGACCGCGAGCTGGTGGTGCCGGTGTCGGGCTGGTTGGGCGGGGCGGGCAAGCCGCTGTTGCTGGGCAGTTTGTCGGCGTTGCTGCTGGCGTATTTGGTGCGTTTTATCGCAGTGGCCTATGGCCCGCTGGAAAATAGCCTGGCGCGGATTCGACCGTCTTTGCCCGAGGCGGCCCGCAGCCTGGGTGTAAGTGGCCCGCGACTGTTTTTCAAAGTGTATCTGCCGTTACTCCTGCCGGGCACTCTGAGCGCTGCGCTGCTGGTGTTTGTCGATGTACTCAAAGAGATGCCTGCCACCTTGCTGATGCGCCCATTCGGCTGGGACACGCTGGCGGTACGGATCTTTGAGATGACCAGCGAGGGCGAGTGGGCGCGAGCGTCCCTGCCAGCATTGACCTTGGTGCTGGTGGGTTTGCTACCGGTGATCGGCCTGATTCGCCGCTCGGCCCATCGCAACGGTTAGGTGCCAGTCCTCCTGCATACGGCTACAATGCGCGGCATTCGGTGCGGTCTGTCTGTCAGGCCAGGTCGTTTGTTAAACGCGCAAAGGCCTGTTTCAACAGCCTCAAACGTTCTACAAGCCTGTCCGCACCTTCGCCAAGCCCGGAAGGAGAAACCCATGGGACAGCGTACGCCTCTGTATGACCTGCATCTCGCCCTAGGCGCGAAAATGGTCGATTTTGGCGGTTGGGATATGCCCTTGCATTACGGCTCGCAAGTTGAGGAACACCACGAGGTGCGCCGCGACTGTGGGGTTTTTGATGTCTCGCATATGACCGTGATTGACGTCACCGGGGATCAGGCCAAGGAATGGCTACAGCATTTGTTGGCAAACGATGTCGAACGTCTGAACACACCCGGCCGCGCACTGTATAGCGCCATGCTCAACGAAAACGGCGGAGTGGTGGACGACATGATCGTCTACCTGATGCCGACGGGTTATCGGCTTATCGTCAACGCCGCTACTCGCGATCAGGACCTGGCCTGGATGAACAGCCACCTGGGCGGCTACGCCGTGCAGTTGCATGAGCGCCCCGAGTTGGCGCTGCTGGCCATTCAAGGCCCACAGGCCCGGCACAAAGTGGCCGAGCTGGTGAGCCAGTCTCGTAGCCAGCTTATTCAGCAGCTCAAGCCCTTTGAAGGGCAGGTCAGCGGCGATTGGTTTATCGCCCGCACCGGCTATACCGGTGAAGACGGCCTGGAAATTGTGCTCCCGGCCGATCAAGCGCCCGCGTTTTTTAACGATCTGGTCGGCGCCGGCATTTCTCCGATAGGCTTGGGCGCCCGCGATACCTTGCGCCTTGAGGCCGGCATGAACCTGTATGGGCAGGATATTCACCTGTCTGTCTCGCCCCTTTCAGCCAATATGGCGTGGACTATCGCCTGGGAGCCCGCCTCGCGCAACTTCATCGGGCGCGAAGCGCTGGAGGCAGAAAAGGCCAGCGGTTCACGGCTCAAACTGGTGGGTTTGGTGCTGGAAGAGCGCGGCGTCCTGCGCGCACATCAGGTCGTTCGCATCGCAGATGTTGGCGAAGGAGAGATCACCAGTGGTAGCTTCTCTCCTACGCTAAGCAAATCGATTGCATTGGCGCGAGTTCCGATGGCAACGGCTGACCGTGCCGAGGTTGAAATTCGTGGCAAGTGGTACCCGGTTCGCGTGGTTAAACCGACTTTTGTACGTCTTGGCAAAGCCTTGATCTAACGTTTACTGGCAGGCTTACATACCGTGTGAGCCGCTGACATTTCTTCTTGAGGACACTGAATATGAGCAATATCCCTGCGGACCTGCGCTTTGCTGAAAGTCACGAGTGGGCACGTCTGGAAGCTGATGGCTCGATTACCGTCGGTATCAGCGACCACGCTCAAGAAGCGCTGGGGGATGTGGTGTTTGTTGAGCTGCCGGAAGTGGGCACAGTGTTCGCTGCAGGCGAGGCAGCGGGCGTGGTTGAGTCGGTAAAAGCTGCTTCGGACATTTACTCGCCGGTGTCGGGCGAAGTGATTGCAGTCAATGGCGAGTTGGCAGATGCCCCTGAAGGGCTGAACAGCGATTCGTACGCCAGCTGGATCTTCAAGCTCAAGCCAGACAACACCGCTGAGCTGGAAAAACTGCTGGACGCTGCCGGGTACAAAGCCGCGATCGGCGAGTAACCTCAACCTGTAGGAGCGAGCTCGCCTCGCGATCTTTTGATCTTTTAAAAGATCGCGAGGCGAGCTCGCTCCTACAGAGTTTTGGGTGTTAAGCGTCTTTGAGTACGGCTTTAACCGCCGCTACTGAACGCTCGACATCGGCCTTGGTCATGGCGGTAAACATCGGCAGCGATACGATTAAACGTCCTACACGTTCGGCCACCGGCAACATCCCTTCCTTGAACCCGCGCTCACGGTACAAGCTCAGCAAGTGAATCGGCGGGTAGTGGTAGCCGATGCCGACGCCCAACGCCTGCATTTCTTTCATAAAGGTCGCACGTGCCGGCTGGCCGTCTTTGCGCTCGGGCAAGACCAGTTGGAACAAGTGCCAGTTGGTGTTGGTGAAGTCAGCCACCGGCAGTTGTGCGCCGTACTCGGCTTCAAAATCCGCGCCGAAGCAGTCGAAGTAATGCTTGGCCAGCTCACGGCGATGCGCCGTGATGGCTTCGATGTGGGCAAATTGGCCCAGGCCGATCGCCGCTGCGATGTCGGTCATGTTGAACTTGCCACCCAGCACGTCCACATCCAGGCCGTCAAAACCGGTGCGAGTAACGCCTTGCAGGCGATATTTCTCGGCCAGACGGGCCTCTTCTTCGTTGTTCAGAACCAGACAACCGCCCTCGGACGAGGTGATGTTCTTGTTGGCCTGGAAGCTGAACGACACGAAATCACCGCGAGCGCCAATGCGCTGACCTTGCCAGCTCGAACCCAGGGCTTGAGCGGCGTCTTCGACAACGCGCAGGTTGTGTTTTTTCGCCAGTGCGTAGAGCGCATCCATGTCGACAGGCAAGCCCGACAGGTACACCGGAATAATGGCTTTGGTACGTGGCGTGATGGCCGCTTCAACCTTGGCCAGGTCGATGTTGCGGGTCACCGGGTCGATGTCTGCAAACACCGGGGTGGCGCCGACTTCGATGATCACGTTAGCGGTGGCTACCCACGAAATAGGCGTGGTGATCACCTCGTCGCCCGCACCGATACCGGCGATGCGCAGGGCGATTTCCATGGTGCACGTGCCGGAGTTGAACGTGCGCACCGGGCGCCCGCCAAAGTACTCGGACAACTGCGCCTCGAACGCCTGAACCTTTGGCCCGCTGGTGATCCAGCCCGAGCGCAACACGTCGCCGACGGCAGCAATAGTGGCTTCATCAATGGTGGGTTTGGAAAACGGCAGGAAAGGCAGGGAACTCATAGAGGCTAGACGTCCGATGTGAATTTGGGTGAGTAAAGCATACCCAGCGCGTTGTTCACAGCCGGTGAAAATTCTGTATGAAAGCTGAATGAGCGTGTAGGTCTAACGGTCCCGTAGCAGTTGCCGAGCCTGCGAGGCTACGTCCGATTGCGCAGCGATCGTAAACCCTAAATGCACGTAGCCTCGCAGGCTCGGCAACTGCTACAGGTTCAGGGGTTACTCTGAGGTGGCGTTCTTGACCAGAATCGCGTTAGCCAGATCCATGTCGCTGACTTTCATGTTCGGGTTGTCAGAGCGCACTTGCTGCATCGCCGACTCCAGATAAGGCCCACGAATTTCGCCGTTGCTGGCGACAAAGCTGCCCGCGTCGTCTTGAGCGGCAATCACTTTGCGGTCTTTTTTGAAGGTCAGGTACGTCGAACCGGTCGTCGCCCCTGAAGACAAGACGTCACGCCAAAAGCCGTCGGCCATGGCTGAAACAGGAAGGGACAACAGTGCAGCAGCGGCGACAGCATATTTGAGGCGCATGAGAGGAACTCCAAAAAGGTTAGCTACCTGTTTGATTGTAGTAACCGACAGGGAGTTCCGTTACCTCACGTCACAATTTCAACGCTTAACACGGTTCCATGTTGAGCCGTAACGCGTACCGGCGTGCCTACCTCAGCATCCGGGCCGACCGCCATCCACACGCTGTCACCCACCTTGATTTTGCCCCGACCTTCCACAATGGCTTGTTGAACAACAAATGTGCGGCCGATCAATTCGTGGCCGCGACTGTTGAGTTCAGGTTGATCGCTGCGGGCGACGATGTTGCGCTGGCGTTTCCACCAGAACACCGCCGTCAGGATCGCCAGTATGCCAAACAGTGGGAGTTGCAACGCCCAAGACAATGCGGGTATCAGGAAGGTCACCACACCGACAATAATCCCGGCAATGCCCACCCACAGCAGATAACCGCCTGCGCCGAACACTTCCAGAATCAGCAGGACGGTGCCCAGTGCCAACCAGTCCCAATAGCTGAGGTTTTGCATGAACTCCCACATACCTCAGGCCTTTTTGTTGTCGAAAGTGGCTTTGACGATCTCGCCGATGCCGCCTACAGCGCCGATCACCTGGCTGGCTTCCAGTGGCATGAGGATAACTTTACTGTTGTCAGCAGAGGCGAGCTTGCCCAGTGCATCAATGTACTTTTGCGCCACAAAGTAATTGATCGCTTGTACGTTGCCGTTGGCAATGGCTTCGGAAACCACTTGTGTCGCGCGGGCTTCTGCTTCGGCCTGACGTTCGCGGGCTTCAGATTCCAGGAACGCTGCCTGACGACCGCCTTCGGCTTCGAGGATCTGTGCCTGTTTTTTACCTTCGGCGGTCAAGATCGCAGAGGCTCGCAGGCCTTCGGCCTCAAGGATCTGTGCACGCTTGATGCGCTCTGCTTTCATCTGCCCTGACATTGCCGCCATCAGGTCTGCGGGCGGGCTGATGTCTTTGATCTCGATCCGGGTGATTTTGATGCCCCAGGGTGCAGTTGCTTCATCGACCGTGCGCAACAGCTTTTCGTTGATCCCGTCACGCTGGCTGAGCATGGCGTCTAGCTCCATCGAGCCGAGCACTGTGCGGATGTTGGTCTGCAGCAGGTTGCGAATGGCGTGCTCAAGGTTGTTAACCTCGTACGCTGCCTGAGCCGTATTAACCACCTGGAAAAAACACACGGCATCAATTTGAACGGTGGCGTTGTCGGCGGTAATGACCTCCTGCGGCGGAATATCCAGCACGCTTTCCATCACGTTGATCTTGCGTCCGATGCGGTCCATCACCGGGATGATGATGTTCAGGCCGGGTTTAAGGGTGTTGGTGTATCGGCCAAAACGCTCCACTGTCCACTGATAACCCTGTGGGACAACCTTGAAGCCCATGAAGAGCACGGCGATAGCCAGTACGACAAACAACAGAACCACTGAACCTACTTGCATAACCCTTCCTTGTCTGTGATGGATCGACCGAGAAAAACTCAGCCCGAGCGCAGGGTAACCTGCTTGTAAACGGCTTAACTGTTTAAATTTTAGTCAAGATAAGTCCATCACGCCGGTGTTACACGCAAGGCTTCTTCCAGCGTGGTCATGCCGCTGGTCACTTTTTGTGCAGCTGCGATTCTTAGTGGCCGCATTCCTTCAATGCAGGCGTCGCGGCGCAGGGCGTTGATGTCGGTTTGCGGGTTGATCAGCGCACTCAGGCGGTCGTTCATCAGCATGATTTCGTACACCCCGGAGCGCCCGCAATAGCCCGTGTCCCGGCACGCCATGCAGCCATTGGCCTTGTAGGTATGAGCGGGAGGCGGGTGGCCCCAACCGGGGGCGAAGTGCTGCCAGTCGTGCGCCTGCACGGGCTGCTCGGTCTTGCACTCGGGGCACAGGGTGCGCACCAGTCGTTGGGCCATCACGCCCAGCAGCGTGGCTTTGATCAAGTAAGGCGCAACCCCCAGTTCTTGTAGGCGGCTGATGGCGCTGGGCGCGTCGTTGGTGTGCAGAGTGGACAGCACCAAGTGGCCGGTCAGCGCTGCCTGAATGGCCACTTCGGCGGTTTCGAGGTCCCGTATTTCGCCGAGCATGATGATGTCCGGGTCCTGGCGCATCAGGGCGCGTACGCCGTTGGCGAAGGTCAGGTCGATATTGGTTTGCACCTGCATCTGGTTGAAGGCGGGCTCAATCATTTCGATCGGGTCTTCGAGGGTGCACAGGTTGATCTGCGGGGTGGCCAATTGCTTGAGGGTGGCGTACAGGGTGCTGGTTTTACCTGAACCGGTGGGGCCGGTGATCAGGATGATGCCGTTGGGCTGGCGGATCATGTGTTCCCAACGCTGCAGATCTTCGCCGTCAAAGCCCAGTTGGTCGAAGCTTTTGAGCAAGACCTGCGGGTCGAAAATACGCATGACCATCTTTTCGCCGAAGGCCGTCGGCAAGGTGGCCAGACGCAGCTCGACTTCAGCCCCGGCCGGGGTTTTGGTTTTGAGGCGGCCGTCCTGGGGTTTGCGCTTTTCGGCGACGTTCATCCGGCCCAAGCTCTTGAGGCGGCTGACAATGGCCATGGTGACGTGCGGCGGGAATTGGTAAACGGTGTGCAGCACGCCGTCGATGCGAAAACGCACGCCACCCTGTTCGCGGCGCGGCTCGATATGGATATCGCTGGCCCGCTGTTCAAAGGCGTACTGAAACAGCCAGTCGACGATATTCACAATGTGCGCGTCGTTGGCGTCGGGCTCCTGGCTGGCGCTGCCCAGCGTTAAAAGTTGCTCAAGGTTGGCCGTATTGCTGGTTTTTTGATCATTGAGCACCGCCCCCGTCACCGACTTGGCCACGTTGAAAAACTCCACACTCAGGCGCTGGATCTCCTGGGGGTTGGCAATCACCCGCCGGATGGGGCGCTTGAGCACCTGTTTGAGGTCGGCCTCCCAACTGCTGACCCAAGGCTGGGCGCTGGCAATGGTGATGGTGTGTTCATCGGCGGCCACGGCGAGGATTTGATGACGCTGGGCGAAGGCAAATGACATCAGCCCGGTGACCGTCGCCACATCGATTTTGAGCGGGTCGAGGCGCAGGTACGGTTGGGCGAATTCATCAGCGAGCCACGCGGTCAGGGTTTCGAGGTCCAGGCGTTTACCGGGGCGGGTGGGGTCTGCAAGCTGTTGATTGGCCAGAAAGACCAGCGGATGCAACGGGGCATTGAGTGGCTCGCGGCTGCTGATTAAGGCGTGTTCGGCGCAGCTTTGTCTCAGGCGACCTTGAGCGAGCAGCACGGGCAGCAGCTGTTTGAGGGTAAGCCATTGGTCATGAGGCGGGGCATTGCGCATATACAGCTCCTGGGGCGACTTCAAACACTGCGCAGACGGTTCCTTGTCTGTGTGTTTGAAGCCTAGTCATCTGGAGCTGATGAAGGCTTGCGCAATGGTTGCCAGCTATTACCCGGTCAATGCAGCCCTGGCAGGCTGGTCGAGTTCGAGCGTCATGGCGAAGACACTGATCAGATTGCGCAATTTTTCGCCAATCACTTGGGCGCGGTGCCAGCTTTGCTCGTCACTGACGATGTTGATGCTGAAACTGTCGTCATCGCGGAGCACCTCAACGTGCCGGGGCACGAGCTGCTGCAAGGCGAACAGGTTGAGCACCCGGCACAACACATCCGCTTCGGCCTCTGCCTGAATACAAAACCGCACCGCACACGGCGCTGCATTGTTGGCCCAGACATCGGGGCGGGTTGAGGGGTGGACGGCTTCCAGCGGCGGCATGGGATGACTCCTGATTAGGCTGGAGAAATATTTACACGTCGGGCGCGGTTTTTTTTATCTAAGATGCAGCGATTACGCGAAAGAAAGACTTACTCAGGTCGTCAATAACTTATCCAAAGGTATTTTTATGCAAGGCGAACTCGACGCTTACGACCGGCGCATCCTCGCGCTGCTGCAAGAAGACGCTTCGCTGTCCAGCGCACAGATCGCCGAACAGGTGGGGTTGTCGCAATCACCGTGCTGGCGGCGCATTCAGCGGATGAAAGACGAGGGCATTATTCGCGGGCAAGTGACCTTGCTGGACCGCAAGAAAATCGGCCTCAACACGCAGATTTTTGCCGAGATCAAACTCAACGCGCACGGGCGCTCCAACTTCACCGAATTCACCGACGCCATTCGCGGGTTTCCTGAAGTGCTGGAGTGTTATGTGCTGATGGGGGCGGTGGACTTTTTGCTGCGTATCGTCACGGCTGACATTGAGGCGTATGAGCGCTTCTTCTTCGAAAAGCTGTCAATGGTGCCGGGTATCCAAGAGGTGAACTCAATCGTTGCGCTGTCTGAGATCAAATCCACCACGTGCCTGCCGGTTTAAATCAAAGCAAAAAAATGGCCTTCGCGAGGAAGGCCATTGTTCAGGCTGTCAGTGAACAAACAGCGCAATCAGGATGATGATCGGGATTGGGATGCCGAGAAAAAACAACAGAATCGAGCGCATTTTTATTCTCCAGAATTAACGGTCAATGGTGGTGGTGAGGTAGGTCACGGCATCACGACGGCGACCACCAAAGGTTGCACACAGGCTGGCAAAGAACGCGCCGAGCAGCAGTGTGATGAAGGCCCACAAGGTGCTCCAGGCAGCGGCTTTGGCAGCCATGTCAGCGGCTTCTTTGGCTTTGACCTTGGCGTCTTCAATGGCTTGATGGGCTTTGGCGTAGACTTGGTCAACCCGTTGCTCGGCCTCTGGCTGAGTCAGGTTGGTACGCTGGGCGACGATCTGCGCCAGGTAGCTGCGGTCCTCGGCGTTCAGCTCGCCGTCATGCAGGCCGCGCACCAGGATGCGGCTTACGACGCTGCGCACATCTTGCTCGCTGAGGGCTGTGCCTTGGTCATTGCGAAACAGGCTGTCGATGAAATATTCCGGGCCTTTATCGCCGCCGCCTTTGCGCATGTGCTCACCGGCTGCACTGGTGACAGCTGAGGCCGCACCGGAAGCCACGTTAGCCGTCGCCTGAACGCCGCTGCCGACAACACTGCTCAAGGAGCTTGCGATCAGTACCGCAGACACCAGCGTGGCCACTGCCCACGACAAGAAGCCGTGCGCGGTGTCGCGAAAGTACACTTCATCGCCGTGCATGCTGGACCATTTGACCCGCAGGCGACCGGCCAGGTAACCGCCCATGCCTGAGGCAATGATTTGCGTCACGGCCAGCCAGATAATCGCAGTAAAGCCCAGCGCCTTGGCGCCAACGCCTTCATCTGCCCACGGTGAAACGGCCGAAAAACCCAATCCGGCACCCAGCAAAATCAGCAGCAAAGAGAGTGAAGCCGCGGCCGCGGCGCCCGCAAAAATAGCGGCCCAGGACACGCCTGACTGGTTGGAGGAATCCTGCGGGGCAGGAGGATAGTGCTCTGTCGTCCCGATCATTATTGTTGTGCTCCTGAAATGAAATGAGGTGCAGCCTTCATTCAGGGAATTGCAGGGGCCATGCCAAGCCGGGTTTTGCCGATAACTTGAGGTTTATCAACAGGATAGGTTTTTGAGTAAAACGGACAATCATGCAGCCTGCATGATTCGGGCAAATAAAGACGGGCGTAATGCATTGAAACAATTAGCCGGGGTACGCGGTGAGCCAAACAAAACGGGAGGCCTTGGCCTCCCGTTTGTGGGGTATCAATGATGACGGTGCTTTCTTTTCTGGTGATGACCGTAGGCATGGCCACGACCCCGGTGGTCGTCACGGTCACGGGCGCGGCGATCATCGGCATCGCTTTTGTTGCCCATGTAATTGCCCAGTGCGCCGCCCGCGCCTGCTGCCAGCCAGACTTATCAGTACGTCACGCTCGACCACAGCAGTGGCGCAGAAACGGCGCTGGCT